>CALCOR010000189.1 GCA_937897085.1 uncultured euryarchaeote
CACGGGAGTGTCTGATCCGGTTGGTTCCAGCAGTTCCAGACGTGGCGGTTCAGAATCCGTGGCGGATTCCAAGAATCGGATGTTCACCCCCTGTTCGGGATTCACCTCATCTTCTCCTGAAGGTATGAGGCCAAGGAGCCTCCAGAATAATTCGCCTTCATCTAAGCTATCGACGGCGATACCGATGTGATCGAGTCTAACTCTCCGTCCATCCACAATATTCACCTCAGAATCCGCTGGGCGCCATCCAAGTACCGAACTCGCTCCGCATCGCTGCCACGATCTCTCCAACGGTGCACTCCGCTTTGACGCATTCAAGGATTACTGGCATCAAGTTTCCCTCACCGGCAGCCATTTCCTCTAGGTGGCTGAGTGCTTCCGCAGCTCTCGTAGAATCCCGTCCTTGACGGACTTCAGCCAGACGGGCGACCTGTTCCTCGATCGCCCCTCTGTCCAGTGACTGTGGCTGTGGGCCACCCCCTCCGACAGCAGCTGAATCTAGAGCGTGGTTAACGCCGACAACTTGGATCCTCTTCGATTCTACAGCCTGCTGGTGGCGCCAGGCAGACTCATGGATCACCCGCTGCTGGAACCCATCTTCAATGGCGCGTAGCGCACCACCGCGCCTCTCAATGTCGTCGATCAGCAGCCGAGCACGCTGTTCGACCTCGTTAGTCAGCGCCTCAACGTGCCATGACCCGCCCAAGGGGTCCACGATATCTGCAACGCCTGTCTCAGCGGCTAACACCTGCTGGGTGCGCAGAGCGACTGTGACAGCCTCGTCTGATGGAAGTCCCAGAGCCTCGTCGAAGGAGTTGGTGTGTAGGCTCTGAGTCCCACCTAGGACTGCGGACAGTCCCTGATAGGAGACTCGGGCGATGTTGTTGAGTGGTTGTTGGGCTGTGAGCGTGACGCCCGCTGTCTGGGTGTGGAACCTGAGCATCGTGCTGCGCGGATCTGTGGGGGAGTAGCGTTCGGTCATCAGCGTATGCCACAATCTCCGAGCAGCGCGGAACTTGGCCACCTCCTCGAAGAAATCATTGTGGCAGCCGAAGAAGAAGGAGAGGCGGGGGGCGAACGAATCGACATCGAGGCCCGCTTTGACGGCGGCATCGACGTAGGCGAGAGCGTTTGAGAGCGTGAATGCCAGTTCCTCCACTGCGGTCGCGCCCGCCTCGCGGATGTGATATCCGGAGATGCTGATGGTGTTCCACAGGGGCAGCGCATCACTGCACCAAGCCATCAGATCTGTGATCAGTCGCATGCTGGCGGAAGGGGGGAAGATGTAGGTCCCGCGGGCGATGTATTCCTTGAGGATGTCATTCTGGACAGTTCCCTGCAGCGCAGAGATGTCGGCACCTTGTTCATCGGCCACCGCCACATAGAGAGCTAACAGCACGGCAGCTGGCGCATTTATGGTCATGGAAGTCGAGACTTCGTCGAGTGGAATCTCTGCGAACAAGGTACGCATGTCTGCAATGGAATCGATGGCGACCCCGACCCTGCCAACCTCTCCTTCAGACAGTGAGTCGTCCGAATCCAATCCGAGTTGCGTTGGAAGATCGAAGGCGACCGACAACCCGGTTTGACCCTGTTCCAACAGCATCCTGAAGCGTTCATTCGTGGCTGCCGCCGTGGCGAAACCAGCGTACTGGCGCATGGTCCACAACCGGCTTCGATACATGGTCGGGTGAACTCCCCGTGTGAATGGCGGTTCACCCGCCTTGCCCACCTTGTCAGTTCCGCCGCTGGAGGCGAGACTGTCGCTGTCTGGGACGTCAGGAAGAGGTATGCCGCCCAGAGTCTCGAATCGCTCTTTCCGCTCCTCCACAGGCATCCCCAGAGGGAGCGAGCCAGCCGCCGCCGTCAATCGTTTCGGTCCTCAGTGGTCGTGACCATGAGGGCCGTGGACATGGCCGTGCTCCAATTCTTCTGGGGTTGCATCCCGTACCTCCACGATTTCAACGATGAAGTGGAGTGTTTCACCAGCCAAAGGGTGGTTGAAGTCGGCAGTGATGTGTTCGTCACCGATTTCAGTCACCATGAAGGCTGAACGACCACCATCAATCTCTGCCACTAACATCATATCGACAGCGATGTCCATACCGTCGAATTGAGCCTTGTCAATACGCACCACCTGATCTTCGTCTCGCATTCCATATGCGTCTTCAGGCGTCAGCGTGAATTCTCGCTCATCTCCGACGCTAGATCCGAGCAACTGCTGCTCAAATCCGAGAACCATGTTCCCATGCCCGACTAGGAACGCCAACGGGTCAGACCCATGGCTGCTGTCGAACTCATCTCCAGATGCAGGGAAGGTCCCTTGGTAATGCACCGTTGCTACTTTGTCCTGTTCTACTGTCGTCATTCATTCACCTCTTCGTGGTATATCTCCTCAATACAGTAAGGATTCGTTGTGCGGCTGCATCTGTGAGCACACCCTCAGATAACTTCTCATTGACATAATCCTCAGCATCAGAGATTCCAGTGCGTTCACCTCGGGCCCATGTGGTCCCGAGTACGTTGGCACGGTGTTCCTCAGGGACATCCTCTTCTTCGAGAATCTCCCGCAGATCCACCTTGTAATCCATGTACCTGCGCCGGTCAAGTTTAGTGGTCCGTTTGCTCGGTGTCTTCACCCGCTGTCGCCTGCGCCTGAACGGCGGCCCACCAGCCTCTTCCTTGATCGCCGGAATTTTCAACTCAGGGACCGCATCGGGATTTAGAGCCGGTGGTTTTGGTGATTCATCCTCACCCTCATCCACCTCACCGCCCTCGTCATCTTCAACAATTTCCGGCTCGCCTGAAATGACTTCTAGATCCACCTCTAATTCTGCCATTTGTTCAGCGTCGACAGGCTCGATCGTGGGTGGGGGTTCAGCAACCTCTGCGGCACTCTCCTGAGCCACTGTCTGGGGAACCGATTCAGGTGGTGTGATTGACGGGACGGCAGGCTCTGGGATTGGTAGTGGCTGAGTGCCAGGTACTCCAGGGACCTGAGGTCCGGGGGTGACTGGGGTTGCCGGTGGTGGTGGTCGGACCGGAGGTGGTGGGCGCACGTCAGGCCGTCGCCCGGTGGGTGTCCTGCGGGCGGGTTTCCGCTTCTGGGCTGGTCGACGGCCGCGCATGGCGAAAGGATTGACAGGGTCGTCGTCCTTGGCCAAGCATCGGTGCCTCCGTGAGGCGGCCGTGCCAACGACCCCTCATAACCCTTTCAATGTCAAAAACGCCGACGGGCAGACCAAGCTCGAATCGGGGAGGAAGCAGGAACTCGTCACACCCACAGGATGTCGGTTTCATCTGTACGCAGATCCTGCCTGACTCCGCTGGCGCTGAGACTGGTGGTCACCCCGTGCAGCAGTTGAAGGCGACCCAAGGTAGCGATCATTGAGCCGTTATCGATACAGTACCCGCGCGCGGGTACGTGGCTGACCCCCCCTCGTTCCGAAGCCATGCTGGCGCACATTGAGCGCAGCCGTTCGTTACAGGCTACACCCCCTCCGAGGAGTAGTTCGCGCTTACCCGTGTGTGCCAAAGCTCGTTCGGCTACCTCAACGCAGGCTGCGAACGAATGTTCCTGCAGGCTCCAGCAGACCGCATCGAGCGGAGCGCCACCGTCGACTAGTTTGAGTGCGGAGGTCATGATTCCAGAGAAAGCGAGATCCATTCCTTGGACTGCATAAGGAAGTTCGAGACCATCTAGAGAGGCACCAGGATTGTTTTGCAGCCATTGTTCAGCTAGAGTCTCGATGCGCGGGCCACCAGGGAAAGGAATGTCGTGATTACGGGCGAACTTGTCGAGCATGTTTCCGATGCCTATGTCAAGCGTCTCTCCGAGTACGCGATAGCGCCCAGACAAGCGGGAGATTACCTGAGTGTTGCCTCCAGACACGTAGAGCAGCACGGGGTCGTTAGATCCACACTGTTGGCGACCGATCTCGATGTGTGCCACACAATGATTCACACCAACTAAAGGCACCTCCAGTCTCTGTGCGAGCGCTCTAGCCACTGACGCCCCCACTCGCAGGCAGGGCCCCAGCCCCGGCCCCTGGCTGAAAGCGACGGCAGAGATGTCTGCAGTATCGAACTCTGGAGATGATAGCACCCTCTGCACAATCTCGCCGGAATTATCGACGTGGTGATCGGCAGCCTCACGCGGGTGGATTCCACCCTCCTTGGGGGTGACAGAGGCCGACACAGAAGGAGACGGCTCCCCGCTGCCGTCCACCCATCCAATCGAGAATGTATGCGCTGTTGACTCGATGCCGAGGACGATACCGGAATCCTGCGATTCGAGTGTGGATGCCATGTCTTTCGGACTGGCGGATGCGGCGCATCATTTCAAGCCTGATGCAACCTGCGGCGACCATGGGGATGCTGCTGCTGAACGCAGGGTGGCTCGCTCACATCAGTCCTGATGCAGGAACGACCCCCCTCACCGGAGATGCGATGGGAGATCGTGACTCGTTGCTGCACGAACCTGGATACGGGCTGCTGATCGAGGATACCCTCATTCAGTCCGTGGCTCCGTCCGAGGAGTTGATGGATGAACACGCCCCATCCGCGAAACTCAGCGGAGGTACGTCACCGACTTCTCTGGGTCAACACTCCGGCCACGATGTGTTCGACCTCGCTGGCCGTGCGGTCGTGCCCGGACTTGTCGATGCGCACACGCACCTGCTCTGGGCTGGCGACCGTTCGCATGAGGCGAGCCTGCGCAGGCAGGGTTACAGTTACCACCAGATCGCCGAAATGGGAGGGGGTATCGCCTTCACCGTTAGATGCACACGCGATGCCACACAGGATGAACTGGTCAGCGAGGGTGAACATAGGCTGAGACTGGCTATGGACCATGGAACGACATTCATCGAGGCGAAGAGTGGCTATGGTCTGGACACCAAGAGCGAACTGGCGTTGCTAGAGGCTGCGGACACCTTGGCGAAATCAACCGCATCACCACCAATGCGGCACACCTGGCTAGGGGCGCACGCGACTCCACCGTCGGAAGAGGGCGATGGACGAACAGAGGAGAGCCGTAGGGCAGCGTACGTCGATGAGATGCTGGCAGAGCAACTCCCCGCTGTTCTCGATCAAGGGATAGCGGATTCGGTCGATGTGTTCTGTGAACCGGGATGGTTCACAGTTGAGGAGACCGAAGAAATCTGCCGCGCCGGAGCAGACGGCGGATTACAGGTGAGACTACACGTCGATGAGTTCGAGGAAGGCGGGGGTGCAGCACTAGCAGCCGAACTCCGGGCGCGCACCGCAGACCACGCAGCTTGGTCAGACTCTGAAGGAAGAGCCTCGTGTGCGCGCGTGGGTACGTTGCAAGGATTCCTCCCCGGGACTCCTCATGTGCTCGGCTCCGACCATTGGCCTCCAATCAGGGAATGTCTGGATAACAGATGGCCGTGGACGCTTGCGAGTGATTTCAATCCGAACTGCGATTCTCTCTCACTCCCGTTCTCTGCCCACCTCGCAGTCACCCACTGCGGTGTTGATTCACTCGAAGCGTTGGTTGCTTGCACTCGTAACGCCGCCAGTGGGATGGACCACCCGCGTGGATTGCAGACGGGCACGTTACGTTCGGCGGCGGCGGCGTCACTGAACATCC
The DNA here is from genome assembly GCA_937897085.1 of uncultured euryarchaeote. Classification (GTDB taxonomy): domain Archaea; phylum Thermoplasmatota; class Poseidoniia; order Poseidoniales; family Thalassarchaeaceae; genus JAKUTA01. The sequence continues at coordinate 5,615 of CALCOR010000189.1, forward strand.
TCCCGGGTGATCAAGTGGACGGATGGATCCAGGACTCGGGCGAATCCCCCTTCATCGCAACGCTTGTTGAGGGTCGCTGGCATCGCTCTTTGTAATGTCATGACACGTAGTATTGAATAATCGTATCACAAAACTCAATCCAGCATCTACTTGTGGCGACTTTTCAACAGCACTCCCTGATATCACCGGAGGGGTGAGAAATCCGAGATTGGGCCATCAAGGGTTCTGATCCGTCTGAAGGGTCGTATTTGCGCTGCACAAGAGGGCGGATAACGGCCATTATCAGTCATCAGAGGATTTAATCCAATCAATGATTGAGTATGAACATGCTTTCAGTATACCGTTTAGACAACAATGAGGTTTTTCTACTCGGCGAAGAATGGTGATTTCGCACCTCTGAGCCTAGCCTCTGAGCGAACGGTTGCGCGCGCCGATTGTCAGTCATCGCATGTCACACATATTGACAAGATCCACTTGCACCCTCGGGCATGGAGACTGTGACACATCAAGGGTAGATTTCATATTGAGCCGCCGGTGTCACTCCACTGGTTGACATGGCGGACGACTACCAAGCCTTCTGCCTGAAGTGCAAGACATACGGTCCTGTCGGAGATCCACAGATACACAAGATGAGCAATGGACGCACCAGGGTTGGAGGCATCTGTCAGCAGGAAGGCTGCTCCGGAAAAATGTCCAAGATCATCGGTTGAGCTCTGTGTAGGCACTCAACTACGGTTCCGAATCGGTTATCATGGCCACCCCCTCCATTGACGCGCAAGGGCTCGTGGTCTAGGGGTTATGACGTCGCCTTGACATGGCGAAGATCGCAGGTTCAATTCCTGCCGAGCCCACCAATAGATGTGGTTCTGATTAAATCATAAATCAAATTCGAAC
>CALCOR010000190.1 GCA_937897085.1 uncultured euryarchaeote
GAGAGCCAGTGGATTGCCGACATGGCCCCCAACCAGAAGCAGGAGTTGATCTTCGCATGGCAGGCGTGGGCACCGGGCAAACCGGACCTTTACATCATGATCAATGGTGATACTGAGCACATGTTCGCGGTGGACCCTCAGGTGGACGTGCAGAGGGATGAGGGAAGCGGGGGATTCATGGGAACCGGAGCTGGTATCGGTCTTGTCATTCTCCTGCTTGCGATCATTCTCCTTGGTGGCATCATCGCCGTCGCCGCGGTGATGCTGCGCCAGCGTGAGGATTGGGATGACGAGGATGCGTGGGAAGAAGCCGAGGCGATGGCGACCGAGATGCTCGACACCGCGCCTGCGGGGCTAAGCCCAACGCCCACCGTTCCCGCCGACGCGCCGCTGCCCGAACAGACGCCACCGGCTGTTGAACCGGAGTCCGTTGATGACTGGCTCTCCAGCGCCAGAGAACAGTTGCCTGATTGGCCTGAAGACACTCTGCTCAGTTATCGTGAGGACGGATGGTCGATCGAGCAATTGGTCGCCTACCGCGACGAGACACAGGCAGCCCCTGTTGTCCCTGTCGATGCGCCACAGCTCGGGGAGACACCACCGGTGGTTGAACCGGAGTCTGTTGATGACTGGCTCTCCAGCGCCAGAGAACAGTTGCCTGATTGGCCTGACGACACTCTGCTCGGTTATCGTGAGAACGGCTGGTCGGTCGCGGATTTGGTCGCCTACCGAGACGAGAACCAGTGATCGGCATATCGCGCGTTTTCGCGCGTATTCAAAGATTCTGTCACTGTTTGACCGCGTGATTGCGCGCGTGTTCAATGGAGAATTCAACTCACATCCCCGCGCGACAACGGTTTCGGCGCGCGGAGGGAGAACGAACGCGCGGAAACACGCGCGGCGGTTTCTGGTGTGTTGTAAACATTATATGCTTGCGCGAATGGGTGGCTCGCCGAGGAAGCGATTCCTCAGGATGGGATGCGATGACAAACACAGGCAACGATGGACGGAAAGAGAAGATTGCGACTGAAGTAGAACGTCTGCAGACCGATGTGGATGAATTACGCCAACTCGTGACCACCCTGTTGACTATCATCATGGAGGAGGCAGACGGCATCCAGAGCGGTGCAGCACCACAGATTCCCAACCAGCCCAGAAAGGGCTATTGTATGTGAATAGGGAGAAAACCAGAGCAAATGACCAGCATGGGAGAGGCATGGAACCAAGCATCCGGCATCACAGGTATTGACACGATCAACACCGAGGTCGGATTCGTATTGGGGGCCTCCCTCGCTCTTTTGGAGGTCCTCTGGTGGGCTTGTGTCGCCTATGTCGCGGCCCGTAAGATCAGTACTAGACAGGCTCAGAATCGCAGTTCCGCCACAGATTCCAAGACGCCACAATGCGCCATGTCTGTCATCCCTTGATGACCGCCAACGGGCGCATGCGGGCCACCGGCCGGGCCAGGTCAGCACCTGCCGTCAGGCGGATGACCTCGTCGACGTCCTTGTACGCCTCGGGAGCCTCCTCTGCGAGCACGTTGGGGGTGCGAGCATGGATGTGGATGCCCTTGTCGAGCAGGGATTGGCGCAGTTTCTGGCTGTCGACTTCACGGCGGGCAGCGGAGCGTGACAGGCGTCGCCCTGCACCGTGGCAGGAGGATGAGAAGGCACGGTTGCCGCCGGAGGTGGGGCCTGCGAGAATCCACGAAGCGGTGCCCATGTCACCAGGGACCAGAACCGGTTGACCGACCCCGGAGAACCGGGATGCGAGTTCCGGGTGGTCCCCGCCCAAGGCTCTGGTCGCTCCCTTGCGGTGCACGCAGCAGTTGCAGGTGACCCCATGCACCTCGTGCTGCTCCACCTTGGCGATGTTGTGGCAGACGTCGTAGAGCACCTCGACCTCGGCATCGGCTCCCCCAATGTGCTTGCGCAGGACATCTCTCAGATTCTGCGTGAGTGCGGAGCGGTTGGCGAACGCGTAGTTGCCTGCCGCCTGCATCGCCTCGAAGTACGCTTGACCTTCGCGGCTGTGAAATGGTGCCGCTGCCAACTGTCGGTCGGGTAGAGTGATGTCCCACCTGTCGGAGTGCCACGCATCTCCCAGCCCACGGTATTCTGATTCGAGTGCCGAGACATGGTCGCTGCACACCTGATGTCCGAGTCCGCGTGAGCCGGTGTGAATCATGGCACACACCTGCCCGGGGCGTAATCCGAACGCAGCCGCAGCCGCTTCGTCCTCGATGCGATCGACGACCTGGAGTTCGCAGAAATGGTTCCCGCTTCCTAGCGTGCCGAGCGCCTTCGAGCCACGCTTCATCGCTCGCTGGCTGAGTCCACCACCGCCCTCTAACTGACCGTGAGATTCTATGGCCGCAAGATCTTCGTGGAATCCCAACCCCAGGTCCGCCGCCGCCTTCGCCCCCTCATCGAGTACCTGCTGCAGGTCACCTTCGTCGAGTCGAGCTCCGCCCTTCGACGAGACACCCGCAGGTATCCTGTTCGCCAGCCGACGCGCCAGTTCCTTCAGGTCGGGCAGGTCGGAGAGTTCGATGTCGGTCGTGCACAGCCGGACCCCGCAGTTGATGTCGAAACCGACGCCACCCGGAGAGATGACGCCGCCCTCCTCACCCCACTCGATGTCGGTGGCGACCACGCCGCCGATGGGGAAACCGTAGCCGAAGTGCCAGTCGGCCATCGCCCACGCCTCGCCGACGATGCCTGGGAGGGTGGCTGTGTTCACCAGCTGTCCGGGCGAGCGGTCGTCTGAATGGGCGGACCAGTGAGCCTCGTCGGTGACGAGCAGGGCATCGGTACGCATCTCGCCGTGCTGGCGGATCCTGAACACGCAGTCAGCATCCTGCTCGACATGCTCCTTCCATTCGGCATCCATGGGTGGCTCCTCGCGACGTACCGCAGCCGGCATCCACCCCTTGAAGCGGTTTCTGTGCTCTATTGCAGCCTGTTGCCTTCAAGTGGGGTCCGCAGGTCGGCCCCCAACAAGGGGGCCGCACACGCGAGGTGAGCCATATGGCATGGGGCGACATCGACATCCCGTTCTTCGCCGAGGCAGGCTTCGAGCGCCGAGCATGCCGAGTCACGAACCTCTGGTTCTGGAGCCGCGACCCTGCCCGCGAGACCTGCGGCGATACGGTAGAGGACGAATACACCTTCATCGGCGCACCGATCATACCTGGGTTCCCCGAGCGTGGCCGAGCACTGAAGGATCGAATGCGAGAGGCATTCCTGTCCTACTTCGAGGGCAAGGATCATGCCCGTGTGGATCCTTACCCGGTGATCGCTCGCTGGCGGGACGACATTCACCTGACAATCGCCAGCATCGCCGACTTCCAACCGCATGTGACCTCCGGAGAAGTCTCACCTCCAGCCAACCCGCTGACGATCAGCCAACCCTGCATCCGCCTGACGGACGTGGCCGCCGTGGGGCGTTCAGGCCGCCACCTGACGACTTTCGAGATGATGGCGCATCATTGCTTCAACCGGCCCAACGACGGTGATGTCGTCTATTGGATAGACGAGTGCGTACGCTACTGTGATGACCTGCTGGTGAACCACCTTGGAATCCCTGAGTCCGAGATTACCTACGTCGAGAATCCTTGGTCAGGGGGAGGTAACGCCGGCCCGGCAGTCGAGGTCATCGTTGGTGGCTTGGAGTTGGCCACTCTCGTTTTCATGAACCTCGAAGAGGATCCCGAAGGCGAGATCGAGGTCAAGGGAGAACGCTACCGAGAGATGCAACTGCAGATCATCGACACCGGTTACGGCCTCGAGCGCTTCTGCTGGGCAGCGGCTGGGACCCCGACGATCTACGAGTCGATCTACCCCGAGACCGTCGCATGGTTGCGTGAGGCTTCAGGCTTCGATGCAAGACTTGCTGAGAAGGATAATGTCGATGCCGACCTGCTGCTGAGCGAATTGTCGCGCCTCGCAGGAATCCTGAACATCGATGTTGGCACGGATGTCGGCCCGCTATACGACAAACTGCTCGAGAGGCTGGCCAATCGAGGTGTCGACCTCACCTTGGATGAGTTGAAGTCGATTGCAGAGCCGTTGGCGGCCATCTATGCGATTCCCGACCACATGCATGCCCTGTGCAACATGCTCGGTGATACGCTGGTCCCGTCTAACGTCAAGGCGGGCTACCTCGCTCGCATGCTGGCGAGACGAACGCTGCGAATGCGCGACTCCCTCGGCCTCGCCGTCTCACTCGCCGAACTGGGTGCCCACCACCTAGAACAGAACCTCGATGGGTCCGGATTCTCTCAGACCCACGAGGGAATCCTCACCATCCTCGGACTCGAGGAGCAGCGTTACTCGGAGATGCTGCGGGCGGGAGAGGCGGCGGTGCGCACTGCCCTCAAGGGAGTTCCCGTCGATGCAACCGAGGTTGACGATGCCATCCTGTTCCAACTGTCTGAGACTCGCGGCTTGCAACCGGACATGGCGGTCGGTATCGCCCGCGGTCTGGGTTGGCCGAACCTGTCCGTCCGGGTAGGATTCAGCGCTGAGATGGCCGCCCGCCACGCGGCGCAGGCGAAGGCGGCGGCCGGAGCCAAGGACAGTTCGGGAATATTGGCTGACGGTCACGGAATTCCAGCCACCGCCAGCGAATTCTACGCTGACACCACTCAGACCCAGTTCGCAGCCCAGATCCTCCACTGTCAGGGCCTCACGGATGCACAGATTACAGCTCTCGACCTCTCCACCGAAGTCACCGGTTCTCCCACGCACGCCATCGTGCTCGACCGCACGCTGTTCTACCCCGATGGCGGAGGCCAACTCGGGGACCAGGGCAGACTATCCAACGGAGCAACAGTCAACGTGCTGGATACACGAGTCGAAGGCGAGGTGATTCTGCATCTCACTGACGGGGAACTGCCGTCTGGTGCGGTGAGCGGAGATGTGGCCTGGAATCGGCGCAAGCAACTGATGGACCACCACACGTCAGTGCACATCATCGGCGGCTCTGCAAGAGCTGTTCTCGGCCCGCACATATGGCAGGCTGGCAGCAGCAAGGGCGAGCGCTACGCCCGCCTCGACGTCACCCACTACCAGCGATTGACGCGTGACGACCTCGACGCCATCGAGGACCACGCCAACAGTATAGTCGAGGCGGACATCGGCATCGAGAAGACGGTGCTCGACCGCGCCGAGGCAGACGAACGCCACGGATTCGAACTCTATCAGGGCGGACCACCCAAGCACACCAGCATTCGCATCATCAGAATCGGCGAGCATGACGTGCAGGCTTGTGCCGGTACGCATCACGACAGTACGGGCGAAGTCGGGGAGGTTCGCATCATCCGCAGCAGCGCGGTTCAAGACGGGGTGGAGCGTCTGCAGATCGTGGCCGGAGAGACCTCACGCGAGCACGCCCGGCGCCAAGAGCGCCTGCTGACCGAGGCATCCGAGGTGCTGGGAGTCCAACCAGACGACCTGCCTCGCTCTGTCCAGCGCTTCTTCGATGAGTGGAAGGAACAGCAGAAGCGCATCGAGAACCTCGAGGCCGAGATCGTGCACCTGCGCACTAGCGGTGGTGGTTCTGGAGGGGCTGTCGAGCGTGATGGAGTCCGCTA
>CALCOR010000191.1 GCA_937897085.1 uncultured euryarchaeote
CGGAACTGGCGCTCGAAGCCGTGGTCCACCGGGCGCGACTCGCCTGGCACAGAATTCCCCAGGAGGTGCGCAACGTAGTCATCAAGAAAGGAGGTCCGGAGGATGGCACGACCACGGCGATGCGTCCGCTTCCCGGCGGCGCGCGCATGTATCCCGAGACCGATGTGCCGGTGCTGGCACTCACCGAAGAGCACTGGAACCAGGTATGCGTGGATCTCCCACCAACCTCAGTTGAACGGCGTGAACGTCTGGAGGAGTGCGACCTGTCACAGAATCAGGTAGATTCGCTGCTCGGGGCAGAGTTGGATGATGACTTCCATGCAGGTCATTCAGGAGAGTTGGCAGCAGGATTGGATGCGCTGCCTGCCAAGGCGTGGGCAGCGCTGCTGCTCGACCGAGTCCGAGAAGAAGTGGCCGAACGAGCAGGAGCCCCTACTCCAGAATCCGTACCGCTCTCCTTGATTGGACTCACCTTGTCCGCCCGCGCAGCGGGCAATATCACCCGCGATGGCATAGTTCCGCTGGCGACGCATCTGCTCACATCGGGTGCGTGGAAGGAGTCAGGAGGAGGGTTCGAAACAGTACATGCGCTGCTCCTTGATGCGGCTGCGGCGGCTGGATTCGTACCGGCGCAGTCCGGTGAGGTAGAGGCGGCGGTAGAGAAGGTGCTCGCCGAGCGAGCGGAGTTCGTCGCTGAGAACGGCATGCAGGCGATGGGACCGCTGATGGGTGTCGTGATGGCCGAACTCGGTGGAGGAGCGGATGGCAAGGTGGTTAGCGCTGTCCTGAAGGAACATCTCGAGCGCCTGTCGTGACTCACTTCTCATGATTCAAGGTGCGATTATAGGCTGTGTCCAATAACCCGAAAATCCGTGTCTGAGATAGTGGGACCGCTGATATTGGCCGTTGCCTTGAGTGCCTTGATGTTCGGCATCTTCTCTGCTGAGAACAGACTGAAGGCGCTTTCCGCCATCTGGCTCGTGTTCTTCGTCGTCAGCGCTTCGGCGATCAGCCATGAATGGGCGAGGATGACCTCCGAACTGATCGCTGAGGAGGGCGAACCACACTACGGACTTCCCGACCTATGGGACGGACAGCAGGTGGTCTGCATCCACTTTCCCGACAATTCGACCCACCCCGACTATTCCGATGGCAGGCACCACATCGATTACGATGGAATCGACTTCATGACCGATAGCGAGTCCAATGCCACGGGCGCGTGTGTGGGAGGGTTCAGCGGCTACGAGAACGGTTTTGATCTCGTGCTCGACGCCACGAATGTGACCGGTGGGAAGCTGGAGGTGGGATACACGGTGTCCGAATGGGGCCCATACGTGCAATCCATCGGCGGCCACGAGCCAACGGGCAACGCGTACTGGGCACTGTATCACGACGGAGCGATGGCCATGGTGGGGGTCGGAGACCTCGTCGTGGATGAGGATAGCGTCATCGTCTGGCAGGTCGATACCTGGTGACGCTATTCTCGCTGAAGGGCAATTCACTGAGAGCATACTATTAGCCGAATCAACGAGAGGGCAGACACATGCTCGGGGCACACGCCATCGAAGTCGGCCCGCTGGGAATGCTGGCGATCAACATCTCCCTCCTGGCTCTGGTCGGGTGGGCCTTGCTGCGCGCCGAGCGCGGATTGCCCGACGGTCGTGAATGGACCCTGCTCGCCATGTTGGCGATCTTCGGGATCTTCGGGCGCGTGCTGCTCGAGCCACTGCCCAACATCCAGCCCGTGACCGTCCTCGTGCTGCTGGTCGGTGTGCACATGGGTGCGAAGCGATCCATCGCCCTGGCAGCCGTCATCGCCCTCGGATCGAACATGCTGATGGGACACGGTCTGTGGACTCTCTATCAGGCACTGGGCTGGTCTCTGGTCGGTTGCCTCGGTGCCTTCGCCGCCACCCACCTCAACACCTTACCGAGGATTGCTGGCGCCGCCGCCTTGTGTGGATTCTTGTTCGACTGGGTGATCTCCCTGAGTATCCTGCACACGCTCGGTCCGAGCATGCTTCCTGCGTACATCATCGCCGGCCTACCATACGACCTGCTCCACGCGATGGGCAACCTGTTCTTCGCCGCCTGGTTGGCAAGTCCGCTGGCTGACATCATCAACCGCCATCAGGTGGTCACCTTGGAGGCCGCCGAGAATGTCCCAGTCACAGCCTGAACTGACGATGGTGCTCGTCACCCGCCGTGACCTGAAGTTGTCCGCGGGCAAGTTGGCGGCGCAGTGCGGCCATGCGGCGGTGGAGTGCGCGCTGAAGGCGCGGCGGAATGTCCCCCGACAGTTGGAGAGATGGCGCGACGAGGGTGGGCGCAAGGTGGTGCTGCGCTGCGAGGACCTCGATTCGCTGCGCCGACTGTTCGGTGAAGCGATGGAGGCCGACCTCCCCTGCTACATGGTCAAGGACGCTGGACACACCGAGATTCCTTCCGGAACGGTGACCGTCGTCGGCATCGGCCCCGGTCCACGAAGAGAGATCGATGCGCTCACCGGGGACCTGCCCTTGGTGAATTGATTCGTCTGTGGGTGGCAGAGCCTGCTCTCCAGATGATGTGATTCGCTTTCTTGCGGGTCCGACATTCGTTCGTTCATATTGGGTCGCTTGTTTACTGGTTTTTCCGGCGGATTAGAAATGGAATCAGACGAGATAGAAACCCCATTCGGGATCATCGACGAACAGACAGTGAAAGCAATCGAGAAGTGGCGTCACGAGGCCGTCCAGGAGGTCATGGACGAGGTTCCTCCACTGCGCGCCCGCGAGATAGCGGATTTCGTGGCAGAAGGTGGGCGCGTCAGTTCCTTCTATCGCTCACGACGAAAGCCCATGGGTCCGTGGATGCTGCTCGCACTCGATGCAGTCATCGAGCGTGACTTCGAGGTCTCAGCAGTCGAACGGTATGCCGAACCACCCTCATCCGCTCACATTCCACCCGTGACTCAGTCTGTTTCCGTGAGCGCTAGCGAGAACAAGACCGTGCTGTTCCAGGCCACCCGCTTCGTCACCGAGAAGAAGAGTGGACGAAAGTGGGCCATCACGACTGATGAGGACCCATACTGTGGTGCCTACTACTTCGTCTTCGAGACCGCTGAAGACGACGAGGAGGTCAAGATGCAGGCCATCTGGAAGTCCATGCACAAGTGGCTCGTGACCGAGAGTCCCATCAAGGGAGGTGCTCTGCGCTCCAATGGCTCGTTCATGAGCGTCGATGAGAACATCTCACTCGACGACGTGGTCCTGGCAGACGCCGTTCGCAAGGGCATCACCAAGAACATCTGCACCTTCCTCGAGAACGTCGAGACCTTCACCAAGAATGGGAACAAGGACTCCCGTGGCGTGCTGATGGCAGGTCCCCCTGGCTGCGGTAAGACCCTGACCTCCCGCGCACTGGTCAACCATCGCGGCGATGCCACCTCCATCTACGTCACCAGCGACGACATCCGTGAGCCCGGAGATCTGACTGGAATCTATTCGATGGCACGCATGCTCTCGCCCACCTTGGTCATCATCGAGGACCTCGACTGCCTCGGTGGTGCGGGGATGGATCGCAAGCAGCGCAGCGGGCACCCTCTGCTAGGCGAGTTCCTTGAAGTTCTGTGTGGCTCCACCAACAACTCACAGGTCGTCACCGTAGCCTCCACCAACCACCCCAACCTGTTGGATGAAGCTCTCATCAACCGCCCAGGTCGCATTGACGTCATCATCCCTGTCAGTGCGCCCGATGCACATGGTCGCCGTCTCATCCTGCAGATGGAGATGAAGCAGCACGAAGTCGAGGAGGGAATCGACATCAAGGCTCTGGCCAAGAAGACCGATGGATACACTGGCTCACATCTGGTCGGGTTGGTCAACAACGCTGAGTTGGAGGCTATGCATCGCCTCGGTTGTAACAGCAAGGATGACGCGAAGGTGGTCATCACTCAGGCAGACTTCGACGCTGCGCTGGCCGAGACCAAGGAGACCCGCGAGCGCGCGGCTGGAAGCATCATGGTGGAGATTCACCCTCCTGAAGACCCGTCTTTCGGAGAGGCGTACCGCTGAACAGTCACGAAGGTGCGCCCCTGTTCAATTGAGGTGTGGTTTCACCATCAGGCTGATGGCAGACCCCCTTACACGCAGATATCGTGACAGCCGACGTGCTAGATGCTGATCTGTCCGATGAGGATGCCGAGGTGCTCGACGCCGTGCTCGCTCCGGGCGCGGATGGTGATGAGGCGGAGGAGCGCCACCAAGTGCGCCAGCTGAACATGGCGATGGGCTCGACATTGGCGGTGGTCGTCGTTTTCATGGTGCTCTCGGCGATGTTCGGCCTCGAGTCGACGATGGATGACGCGGCGTCCGAGGGTGACGGCGACCAGGTCGTGGATTTCCTCTGGGGTGAGCCGATTTACATGCCTCGTCACGAGGAGTGTATCGACCCGGATAACGGCCAGGACCCGGACTACATCGGCTATGGCGTCGGCTACGAACCCTCA
>CALCOR010000192.1 GCA_937897085.1 uncultured euryarchaeote
ACGGGTTCTGCCGGACTGAGTGCGGCGATGAGGGCCGACTTGCCTACGTTGGGGGCGCCGGCGACGACGATGCACGGTTCGCTGGAATCAATCGAAGGCAAGACCTTGAGAGTGTCACGGGCGTGGTTCAGCCAGTCGAGCTGCTGACCGACCTGATTGACGATACTGGAGATCCTGCCGTACGCCTCCCTGCGTGTGCGGTGCATGGAATCGATTTCCACCATCCTACGCAACTTCTTCCGATTCTGATTTGCGATGCGCATCACCTGCCCAGCAGCCCACTGGAGGGTGCCCAGGCTGTGGCGATAGTCGTCCACACCGACCGCGGCGTCGATCAGGGCGACGTCGAACTCCGATTGCTGGTCTAGGCTCGGCCACTTGGAGACATAATTGCGCAATGTGCTGTCGATGACCTCGCTCGAGGCCTGTACCATGCGCGACATCTGCTTGCGGTTGCGGAACATGCGATTGCCGTCTATCACGTGGGCGCCCGCGGCTGAACCGCGGCTGAAACCCTTGTCGAGGATCTCCTCGGCGGTGAGCACCGTTGGCAACGCCTTCCAGACAGTCGCAGGCATGGTTTCCCTCGCCCGCCCCGCGGGGTGCATCCCTCTTCAATGCAGGGGACTGCTCGAATTGGTGCTGCTGAACCCCGTCGTGCTCCTTTTCAAGGGTCGCCGCCTCAGGGGATTGGGAGCTGACCCATGGCAGGCAAGGGACGTAGGGGGCGCAAGAAGCCCGAATTGCCCGATTGGGCGCTCGAGTTGTGGAGGCAGGCGGGTGAGCCGGACATCGAAGAGTATCAGGATGTGTTCAGCGGACCTCTGCTCGACAGGCGCGTGGGGCTGCGCCGTGATGACCTCATCGAGGTGCTTCTCGACGCACGCGCGCTGCTCAAGGATGCTGAGCCGTGGATTCGTGGCAGGTTGTTGGGCACCAACAAGAACAGCTTCGAGATCCTCACCGAAGACGGTCGCTATCACCACGTCGCCCGCGACGTCATAGTCGAACTGATCCTCGTTGCCCATCTGCGCCCACCGTACATCGATGATCGAGAACTGTTGGAGTTCGAACGTGAAGATGCGAAACGCCGTAACAAGATCCACGAAGAGGTCGATAAGGGCGGAGACAGCGGCAGGGACGACAGCCACGTGTGGGGATGAGCAGGTGGCTCTGCATGAGAAGCGCTGCGTTCCCTGCGAGGGTGGAGTTCCCCCCTTGACTGCTGATGAGCAGTCTCCATTGCTCGCTGAACTGAACAACGACTGGAATGTCGTGAGCGACCACCATCTCGAACGCACCTGGGGATTCGACGACTTCGCCGCCGCCATTGAGTTCGTCAACTCCGCCGGTGCCGTCTGCGAAGAGCAGTTCCATCATGCTGACTTCGATTTCGGCTGGGGCCGCGCCAAGGTGACCATCTGGACGCACAAGATCGATGGGCTGACCGAATCGGATTTCGTGCTCGCTGCCAAACTCGACCAAATCTGAGGTGCTGCCGTGCCTGAGGATTCCAAAGGACGGGGGGCGCCGGGCTACCGGATGCATCTGTTCATCTGCGGTAACGAACGCGACCCTGACCATCCGCGCGGCTGCTGTGCCCAGAAGGGGAGCCTGGAAGTGATGCGCACGCTCAAACGAGCGGCGAAGGCGGCC
>CALCOR010000193.1 GCA_937897085.1 uncultured euryarchaeote
CGCGACCGAGCGGTACGCAGTGCCATAGCATCCGTGCTCGCGAGCATGCGCGATGCCGGCACGGCATCCGAGTCAGAGTATCACAGTCACTGGGTCTACGGCTACCACACCCTCGACTGAGGGCACCGCGTGCCACCCTCACACGCGGGCGAAGCATGATAGCGAAAACTCCTGAGTCAAGACTCATGGACTCATCACAGGGGGCACACGCTGACGTCGTCCAGGCAATCGGGAACACCCCCCTCATTCGCCTCAACTCATATGCCTCAGATATTGGCACCTCAGAAATATGGGTCAAGTTGGAAAGGTGTAACCCAGGCGGTTCCATCAAGGATCGCATTGCGCTGCAGATGGTGCTCGACGGCGAGGCTGAAGGCCTGCTCAAAGAGGGAGGAACCATCGTCGAGGCGACGAGTGGCAATACGGGCATCGGACTAGCGATGGTCGCCGCACAACGAGGCTACCGCTGCATATTCACCATGCCCGATAAGATGGCCCAAGAGAAGGTGGATATCCTGAGAGCATTGGGTGCGAAGGTGGTGGTCTGCCCGACAGCGGTTGAGAAAGAGGACCCTCATTCCTACTACTCGGTGGCCGAACGCATAGCGTTGGAGATAGAGGGTGCATGGTATCCCGACCAGTATTCACACATGGCCAACCCACGGGCTCACGAACTTCAGACCGGTCCGGAGATATGGGCACAGACGGGGGGGGAATTCACCGATTTCATCGCCACCATGGGCACTGGAGGGACAATCACCGGATGCGCTCGTGCTTTTGCCGAACTCGCGGAAAGGGATGGTATGCAAGCCCCTAGAAACATCGGTGTCGATGCTGTCGGCTCCATCCTCAAGCAGTGGTTCGATGAAGGGACTCTAGGGGAGCCACACACCTACAAGGTCGAAGGTTTCGGAGAGGATTTCATTCCCGCTGCTACCGACTTCTCGACCATCGACGAGATCATCCAGGTCGATGACGAGACCTGCTTCCGAGCTGCACGCATACTTGCTCGCAGCGAGGGCCTGTTCTGTGGTGGTTCGTCAGGGGCGGCACTGGCGGTGGCCGAGCAGGTTGCCAGAGAGGCCGATGCTCGCGGTGAGCCCGCCAGACTTGTGGTCATCCTACCTGATGCTGGCAATCCTTATCTCAGCAAGATGTTCAACGATGACTGGCTCCGGGACAACGGGTTCGAGCCGGATGACTGGGAGTGATGCGCATGGATGACGACGACGGATTCGACGATATCGGCGACTCCACTCGCTCTGTGCACGCTGGCTCCTCACCAGAGCAGGTGACCGGTGCCAAGGTTGAGCCCATCTTCCAGACGGCCACCTATGTGCAGAGTGACTTCGCCGAGCACAGCGGATACGAGTACTCGCGCACGCAGAATCCGACGCGTGAGGCGCTCGAGGCGGCGATCGCTGAACTCGAATCTCCAGGAGAGCCGGCACACGGCATCGCCTTCGGCAGCGGAATGGCGGCCATCTCGGCCATCACGCAGTTGCTCAAGGCGGGCGACCACATCCTCGCGGCCTCCGATCTCTACGGCGGCACGGGGCGTCTGTTCGATGACGTGCTATCTCGGTTCGACGTCGAGACGACTTACTCCTTCCTCGGTGAAGGAGATCTCGAGGAGTTGGCGAGGCCGTCCACTAAGATGCTCTGGCTGGAATCACCTACTAATCCGCTGCTCAACATACACGACATCAGCGCGCTCGCTGACAAGGCCCACGCGCGTGGCTGGCTGGTCGTGGTCGACAACACGTTCGCCAGCCCGCTGCTGCAGCGGCCACTCGAACTCGGCGCTGATATCGTCGTACACTCGACTACCAAGTACGTCTCTGGGCATTCGGATGTGATTGGCGGCTGCATCGTCGTGCGCGACGATGTTCTGGTGGAGCGGCTTGCGTTTCTGCAGAACACCATAGGTGCTGTACCGGGGCCCTTGGACTGCTTCCTCACGCTGCGCGGCATCCGCACGCTCGCTCTACGCATGGAGCGGCACTGCGACAACGCCGAATTCCTCGCCGAGCGGCTGGCCGAGCATCCGGCTGTGACCAGGCTGCTCTATCCCGGACTCCCCGACCACCCCGGCCATGAAGTGGCAAAGCGACAGATGCGACGCTACGGGGGGATGATATCGCTCGAAGTGGAAGGGGGCGAGGAGGGGGCCTCCTGGGCCCCCAGGTAAAACTGTTGGTCGGTTGGGGTCCCAAAGGGTCCAAAATGGTCCCCAACCGAACCCCAACCGAACCCTTCACTTTACTAAATAATGCACTTCAGAAGGCTTAC
>CALCOR010000194.1 GCA_937897085.1 uncultured euryarchaeote
CCCTGTCTTCACGAACGGTCCGACAGCGTTCAGATCCTGTTTCCAGACGGCCGCGGAGAATTCACGCGCCATCTGCCGCTCCTGGAACCAGCCGAGGTCCCCTCCCTTGGAACTGGATGGACAGGTCGAATGCTTGCGCGCCATCTTCTGGAACTCCTTCAGCGGCTTGCGAGCGTTCTCGATGCGCTCGCGCAACTGCACCGCCTCTCCCTTGGAGCGCACCAGTATGTGCCGCGCGTGCGCTCGCCGGATTGCCATGCCACTACGTGTGCGTGCTGTGCTATCACGACTTCGCTCACACTTCGCCCCAGGCGAGCCAGCGGGCATATGTTCCGTAGACGATGCCGGACACAGCCAGACTCTCCTCGTTGAATCGGCTCATGTCATCCTTGTAGGTGTGGTACTCCCACGAACCGGATCCGTAGCAGACCAGAGCGTGTCCGTTTGCGTCCCCATCATCTTGCGCGGTGTCATAGACGAACGGGCCGTGGTCGGAGTTGTAGGGCATCCCTGTGGCAGTGTTCTTGGCACCTGATTTCACATTGATACTGATGTCATACTTGCTGGCGATGTCCGAGCGTTCGGTGTTGAACTTCTCAACGATGCGCGTGATGTGGTCGACATCTGACTGGTAGTTCCCGAACAGCGTGAGTCCGTTCCCTCTTTCGAGGTCGGCGTGGTTCATGTCGAGGTTGATGTAGACGATCAGGTTCTCATTCAGGTACTCCGCGTACTTGCCGACCCACGCCTTTGAGCCGTGCAGCCCCTCCTCCTCGCCGCCCCAGGTGCAGAACTTCAGGGTGTGCTTCGGCTCCCCGAGTTCTGATTCCAGATACCCGAATTGCTGCGCCAATTCGAGCACGGTGGCCGTTCCGGAGGTGTCGTCGATGGCCCCGGGGCCGTTGTAGACGGTGTCGTGATGAGCACCGAAGATGATCAGCTTCTCCGACTTGCCAGGGATGATGCCGCAGGGAACCCGTACTTCGCGTTCTCCTTGGTTGTCGACGGGCACGTACATGCCGATGCGCACGTCAGTGGATGCCTTGTCCTCCCACGCCTGCCACAACTCTTCACCGGTTTCACGGGAGAGCTGCAGGAACCCGATGTCCGGGGGGATATGTCCCGGGTCATCAAGCAGCGATTCGGTGTCTACGGTCTTGAAGATGGGAACGCAGTCATCCGCCTCGACTTGGCCGCAGTTCCTCTCCGTGTTCACCACCAGCAGGGCTGCCAGTGTGTGGTTGATTGCCAATCGATAGAGGTCCGTGTTGCCGCCCACACCCGGCCCGGCCCACACCAGACCGATGTTCTCGGACGCCTCCACCCAGAGAGATTCGTCGGTTCCGTTGGAGAGGTTGACCAGTTCCATGTCCTCGTTGAAGACGATCTGCCGGTTGCCGCTGTAGCCTTGGATGACGTAGTCCATGCGGTGCTCGAACTCTACTACGGTCGCGTCCAACAGGATGTCTTGGTTGCTGCACGGGAGTATATTGACGCCGAAAAAGTAGGTCCCCGGGATGCAATAGCGGAGTATGGGATCATCGGTTATCTCGAACATCTTGACGTTGAACCCCTCGATTGTAGCAGCCATGCCCGCAGAGGTGAAGTTCGCCTTGTTCGATTC
>CALCOR010000195.1 GCA_937897085.1 uncultured euryarchaeote
AGCGATTCAGCCGATGAACTGGCCAGCCTGCCGAACAATGCTTTCCAGCCGCCCATCTGTCTGCGAACCACGGCCAACATACAGGTTGATGCCGACACGATCGGATTCGGCAATAACTCCGAACTGGATATCGAACGAGCCTACCAGGGAATGCTCACCATGGGAGGTGCGATCACCACCAACATGTCCCTGTTCTCCCCAGCAGGGCATGAATCGACTTTCGAGCTGGATCCACCATCTTACGCCACGATAGAGACGGTCGACGGCGGCGGTTCGACTCCTATTCGTCAGGATGGTCCGTTCCAGTACAAGATCGGCTCGTGGACCTTGAACAATATGGATGCCGCTGCCGGGAGCGCTGACATGCTGCGCGATGTGTCGATGACCACCACCAGCCGTGACGCGGTTCCGCGGGTGGTACGACTCGATCTCGAGAACGACATCGGATTGGAGGCGGCTGCTACTCTCGACCTGCGCGACGAGATGGCCAACCAACTGACGCTGGAGATCGGCATGCACTACCTTCCACGTTCGACGCTCGACGCTTGGGGAATCGAATTGATGGACTCGAACATCGACATTCCATGGGTGACCAGTGACGGCTTCCGCCTAGCATACCACAACGGGCTCATCGATCTGGACGATTTCTCCGACGCCATTCCGCTGGACACAGTCAACGAGACGATTCAGCAGTACAGCGCGCTCGACGTGAACATGGGTCCACTGACCTGGCTTGACTTCAACAGCACTGGTGGCCTGAACTTCAGCTACCTGCCGGGCCAGACCTGCTCCGAGAGCACACCTGTCAATTACTGTCTTCAAGGGAGCAATGCCATGAATGGCACCTACCCTGTTTACATGACCTCGGTGAGCGACCCGTTCGTCGCTGAGCCGATAGCAGTGCTCAACGACCTGTTCGAACAACGGGAGGGCTTTCCGGACATCTCCTCGCTGACCACAGACGACCTCGCTGCCGTACTCTCGGTGTTGCAGTATGAGTTCGAGGTGAACACCAGTTTCATCGAGGGGCTCATCCCCGACGATCTGCCGCCCACAGACGTCAGCCTCACGGTCATTCTTCCCGAGTGGGCCACCTCCACCACCGATGACCCGAGCACGATCACGTTCCACTCACGCGTGGGTGAGTCCGAGCAGATTCTGGTCGGGGTGACCGGTCAGGATCCGTATCACGCCCGCTGGAGCGAGGCGATCTGTGAGAACAGCGCAGGGTGTACCGACAGCAGCCCCGACCTGCTCTGCCACTCGACGTGGAAGACCTGCATCTCGATCACCGCTGCGCTCGATTTCTCTGAACTGAATGTATTGGAGTGGAGTCAGGCCGTCGAACTGGTCGTGGCTGGATCCATCCGCATCGAGCTCTACCGGGTGGAGGTGCCCGAGTACTACGTGGACGAGGATGGACTGGCCGTCGGGGCGATTCCGTCCGACCTGCTCCGTTACGCGATCTCGGTAGGGGACCAGACCGAGGGCGGGCTGTCTGCACTGTTCGACGAGAACCTCTCCGTGCCCATCGGTGACGCAGACCACACACTCGAGTTGTCCAACAGCGGATTGCAATCGTTCGCCGATGAACTGGCTAGTTACATGACCGATGAGATACAGGCGCAGGAGTTGAACGAGGATGACATTCACATGGACTTCGCTGGCCTGCGCCTGTACGCGAACGTCGATTCGTTGGAGCGACCGGCCGACATGCGCATCGACCACGACGATCCGGTCGGCATCACGTTGGACCTTCCACCAACCTCAATCAGCGCCGCGTGGACGGACACCGGATTGTCAGTTAGCACGGCGGCTGCGCAGAGCCTGATGCTCGCCCTGCTCTCAGGAGTCACCCAGAGCATTGGTGGTGGGATTGGGGCCGAATCCGGCGGTGGTGGAGGCGTGATTACCTTCCCAGAGCAGCCGCAGACAGTACAGGTGAACCCGATCATCATCGAGCGTGACCTCGACGAGAACTACGACAGTGATGGTGACGGAGTTGCCAACAACGACGCCGACATCGAGGTGCGACCCGCAATCAGGCTCGACTTGCTCATGCCGGTCGGGTTGACAATCAATCTAGAATCCACTCAGGGGAATGACGAGTATCCGAATCGCCAGGATGGACGCCAGCAGATCATCTACCGCGTACCGCTGTGCGTCGCCGAGGAATCCTCGCAGTGCGATGCGGAATACGATGAGGTGTCGTTCAGTATCACCATCGGCTACGATTTCATCTTCAAGGAACTTCTACCATATCTCATCGGGGCTGCGGGGCTCTTCCTGCTCCTGCTGTTCGTCCGTAGGCGCAGGCGGAATGCGAGAAACGAGATGCTCGAGGAGAAGCGTCAGATGGCGCTGGCGAAGAGAACCAGCCATCGTGAGGTCGAGCAGGAGATGGCCGGGGTCAGCCCGACATCGAGCGCTCCCGCCGGTCCGACGACGGGAGCGGACGCGCATTGGCTCGACGGCATCGATATGGACGATGAATTTTGATTGAGAACTTCAGTCAACTCATCTCAGTTCAGTGGAACAGTGAGGTGTGCAGCCGGCTGGTGAGTTCGGCGGAGGCGCGCGGACATTCAGCGGTCTGGAAGCGGTGAATCGCTTCCTGCCAGCACCGAATCCGCTGACGCTCGTCGAGTTGCCCCTGCCAGAACCAGTGCAACGCGGACAGCCTGCGCGCGGCATTGCTTCCGAGGTCGGTCGGCGCCGGCAAGGTCTGCAGCAGCGTGGCTGACTCGGACGGGTCGTTCTCGGACAGTGATTCGACGAGACGAAGACCGAGTGCGATCCTCCTGAGCGGATGGTGGATCGCTTCGAGCATGTCCGAGGCTTGAGCCGGGGAGCCTTGTGCGAGCGTGGCTCGGGCGGCCAGTTCGAGCACGAGCGGGTCGTCGGCCGAGGCGGTGTCCTGCAGTTGCTGGCGCACGTCAGCGGCGGCATCGAGATCACCACCTTCCAGGGCCAGTGCATGCCGTAGCAGCGCTAGAGAGACCAATGCGCGCCTTCGCTCCCGTTGGTCAAGTGTGCTGAGGTCGATACCCTCCAGTCGTTGGTGCAGTTCTTCGTTCGCTGTGCTCCGCTCCATCCCTGGCAAGTGGTCGTCGAAGCGAGCGGCCAGTGATCCGATCTCCAGTTTCACCCGCTCGCCCGGATTCGCTTTCTCGATCGCCTCCAACTCCAGCCTGTCAGCCGTTTCCGCCTCACCGGTGACGCGTGCCAGCCTGGCGGCGAGCATCGCCCACTCCGCTCCGCCCGCTTCCGTCTCCTCCGCTTCTGAGAGCGCCTGCTCGGCGAGTTCCAGTTCGGATCGCTCGAGCGCCACGCGGGCGGACAGCAACTTGAGTCGGCCAGCGCCGGGAAGCACGCGCAGCGCGTCGTGGACCAGCGCGGCCATCGCCGCTGAGTCGAGGCTGAGCATCAGCCCTGAGCCCTCTTCGAGATGCTCTATGAGCGCGTCCGCATCATCCTCCGCGGCCGCTTGGATGCGATGATGCGCCTCGTGCAGACGGGCGTTCGGCTCCTCGCGCTCGGCCCAGTGCTCCGCTGCTCCGGCGTGGATCGCCCGTCGCTCATCGTCGGACCACATAGCGCGCCGCACGTTACGCACCAGATGCTGCAGTTCGAGCAACTCTTCCTGCCAGCGCAGCAGCGCCGCCTCGTCGAGTCCATCGACGCCGTCCTGCTTCGCCATCTGCTCGGCGTAGAGCGGCCACTGCGCCGCCGCTAGCTCATCGAGTGCCGGCAGCACATCCTCTTCGACGCGCTCGATGACATCCGACTGGATGAACGCTTGCACGCGATCATCGGTTTCCGGCAGAGAATCACCCGGCTCCCACAGTTTGAGCGCCAGTGGATGTCCGCCCAGCGCGGAGAGAACGGCTTCCGCCTCATCGTCGTCGAGCGCTTCTGACAACAGGTTCCGAGCATGTTCTGAATCGAGTTCTTCGAGGCGCACCACCTCTCCAGCATCCAGCGGAGTGGGCGCGCGCGAGGCGACCAACAGGCCCGGCCCAGAAGATTCAGCGATGGCATTGAGCAGGGCGAGCACACCATCGAGGTGGCGCGGGTGCGCATCCTGTAACTCATCGATGACCAGCAGAGTCTGTTTCGGCAGTTCGGCGAGCGCGGCGAGGGCCGCTTCAGTGGACTGATGCGCATCATCGCGTCCGAGCCAACGGGCGGCGAGCCCAGTGGCGTCATCTGTCGCCCCCAACGTCGCCCAGCGCACGTTCCAGCCCGAATTCACGGCAGCGGCGGAGAGCGAGCGCAGCAGGCAGGTCTTACCGATCCCAGCGAAGCCCTCGACCTGCAGGCAACAGCCATCCTCCAGCCTTCCCGCCAGTTCATCCAGCACCTCCGCTCTTCCATGTAGCAGCATCGAATCGGGTGCATCGCCGAACAACTCTCCAACAACCGCGACAGGCTCGGCGACGTCGTCCTTGAGACCCTCCGCTGCCTGCCTCCCGTCATCCGTGATGTGCACGACCTTGCGTTTGCGATGACCGCCTCCGATCACATGCGCCGAGCGGATGGCCACGAGCCCCTCTTGCTCGAGGGCGGTCAACGGCGGATTCAACGCTGAGCGCACGACACCCAGTTGTTCGGCCAACCCCGGAAGTGAGAGGTCACGGGGGACATCCCAGGCATCCTCGAGGGACTTGGGGAAGGTGGCGAGCAGCCGCAGCAGACGAGCCTGGGTGGCTGGAATCACGTATCGGCAGGCGAGGCGTGGGTTCATGGCCCTTCACCCCAGCCGCGCGAGCGCATGCCTGTGGACCAGCATAGCCTGCATCTCCCGAAAGAGGCCGGTGTCTACCTGTTCAAACGCGGTGACGGGAGAGTGCTCTACGTAGGCAAGGCGACCGTACTCAGGGAACGTGTCCGCTCCTATTTCGCCAGCAATCCTGACCGGGAGATGATCCCGACTCTCGTCGCGGAAGCCGATCACGTCGACTGCATCGTCACCCCCAACCCGAGAGAAGCCCTGATGCTTGAGAGGGAGTTGATCCGCCGGCACAAGCCGCGCTGGAACTCGCTGCTCAAGGACGACAAGTCCTACCCGTTCATCGCTTTCACCGATGAGGAAGCCCCGCGCATCCTCTACACCCGCGACCCGCCCTCCGGTGCCACCTGCTGGGGTCCCTTCCCTGACGCCGGCGCCGCCAAACGGGTGGTGCAGCTGCTCCGCCGCCAGTTCGGTATACGCGACTGCCCGCAACTGCTTCCTCAGGGTTGCTTGGCGATGCATATCGGGCTGTGCTCCGCTCCGTGCATCGATGATGATGGCTACGCCGAGCGTGTGGATGCGGCTGCGCGCGTGCTCGACGGCGATGCCAACATCCTGCTCAAGTCCTTGCAGGACGAGATGGATGCGGCCAGCGGCGAGTTGGCTTACGAACGGGCCGGCAAGGTGCGCGACCTGATCGCCGCGGTGCAGCGCACCCTGTCGCAGAAGGTGATCTCCAGCCGCTTCTACCAGGATGTGGATGCCGTCGGCTTCGCTGCCCGCGGTGACCTTGGACGGG
>CALCOR010000196.1 GCA_937897085.1 uncultured euryarchaeote
GAATCAGCGCCGCAGTGGGCGTCTTTGACAAATAATTCGTCAGCCTCATCGAGGTGTTTCTGGACCTTCGCGAGGAGTCCTTCGAAGACGCTTCGGCTGGTCGGTTTGTTCACCTTGCCCCACCAGACGGTGTCGGCCAGTCCAGGCTCGTCGATGATGAATCGGTCGTTGGGTGAGCGACCCGTGCGCTCGCCGGTCGTCGCGAGCAGGACTTTGTGCGCCGTGAGTTGAGCCTCGCCGCGCTCTACGGCTCTCTGATGCAACTCTTCGGCACTCAGATTCCAGTGTACTGCACCGCTGGGGTCGAGTCCGTGAGTTGCCAGTGGCGTGGCGAAGGAGGCAGGGGTGGTCGAGCGAGAGGTGCTCTCCATGGCGGCCGACGCCGACAATTGGCTTTCAACTAATCCGCAAGCCGGCGACTCACGATGTGAGAGGGTTTCACCGATGTACAGGCATCTAGCGGGGCTGTGGCTATCGAAGGTGGACAGGCATCGAGTCAGGGATGCGGTTATCGCTCGGAGACCCGCCTGATACGGTCGTGAGTGCTGAGGACCGCGACGACCGCATCATCCGTGAGCGTCGTTTCAGGATGGGGAGAAACATCGACATCGCCGACATCGATGTCGGTAGCGGCGACTCAGTTTCCGATTCGGTCGAGGCGACGGAGAAGGAGCCTGAACTGGACGAAGCACTCGGCGATGTATTCGACCCATTCAGCGCACCATCGGGAAAGGATCCTGGTGCTGTTCAACGCGATGGAAGTGTCCAATCCGCGCCTGAGAGCGACCTCGTGACGACGATGGCGCGAGAGGGCGAGAAGCGGGTCAATTGGTCGCTGATGGTAGCGATGATCTTCGTCTTCAGCGCCCTCAGCGTGGTCGCTGGAACCACTTTTCCACCAGCCGTCTCACTGCTCATTCTGCTAGCGCTGGCAGCTGTAGGATTCAGTTTGGGTGAGAGATGGGTCCCCAATCGAGACCTGCACATTCTGGGTGTGACTTGGGTCATAATCTCGATGAAGGTGCTCTATGGTTTGGCCGTCGAATTGAACAGATGGGAATTGAGCCCATTCCTACCGATTTCTGTCGAGATGTTGGCTGTGCTTCTGCTCGCCCTAGTTGCCCTCAATGTCTTCGTCGCTTATCGCCACAATCACGACGCCATAGCCGCCCAAGCGACCCTGGTTCTGTTGGCCATCGCTTCTACGGCCGGCTCTGTCGGCGGCGAGATTGGCGTCGCTGTGATGATTCTCGTCGCGACGCTGTTGCTGCACAGCATCGCGCTGCACAGAAATTCGGGCAATCTCGCAGCGCTCGGCATCGCGGCCTCGAACCTGTGGATCGGTATGCATGCGCTGACCGGGGGATTCGAGGCTGGCTCCCTGCGTATCCTGCCTCTGGAGACCCCACTTCTGCTGTTCCTCCTGCTGATGCTCGTGACCGGTGTCAACGCTTCGATGGCAGCACGCTTCGCGCGCGAAGAGAACTGGTTCTCACTAGGCTTCCAAGCGCTTGGATTGGGCAAACCCGGCCTCTGGGGGGTTTCGATCTCCATGGGCATGGTCGGCGCTCTGTTGGCCGTCGCTTCCAGTCGCGAAGACGTCGGCTATGCTCTGGGAATGGTCACCTTCCTCGGCGCAGCCTTCGGTGGCTCCTATCTCGTCGTCCGCGGCGTTGAACGCGACCGCGTCGCGCTGCCTCTCCTCGCCGGTGGCATGGCTCTCTCTCTGCTCCTCCTACTCGGAGACTCGAGCGAATCCGTCCTGCCTCTCGACCGCTACGAGAGCTTCACGGTATTCGCTGCATTGATCACTGGATTCGTCATGCTGCGAGACCAGGATAGAGTCTCCGACCGAGTTCTCTGGTCAGGTTCCATCGCAGTTCTGATTCTACTGGTGATTCTCGTCCCCGCTGAATCGAAGACGGATGGTGGCGATGGTGGTGTGATGCTGCTCGCCATGCTCGCAGCCCTACACCTGGGAACCGGAACGCTTGCAATCAAACGCAACGCTCCGGCGCTGGCCGGAGTCACCGTTCTGCTGCCTTGGTCATGGATTCTGGTCGAGGAATTGCTGCAAGAGGCGATTCGAACCGTTCTGGTCGCCAATGATCGAATCGATCCAGGCAGCATCATCGATCTCTCGCCCGAGCCTCTTGCAGTCTATCTGGGCCTTGCTGCCATCCTGATGCTCGTGGTCAATCTCCGGATGGGAGAGACCGGAGTCAATCTCGCATCAGGATTCCTCGGGATCACAGAGATCTCTGCTTCGATCCGTGATTCCGGAATACTGCAACTCTGGAGCATGGGATTGTGGCTGCCTCTCATCACCGTCGTCGTGATGTCACAACTCGGTGGCTTCACCGCCGTCACCCTGTTGGCAATCACTGCACTGCTCTGCGGTCTGCACCTCGCTGTGGAATTCTCAGGAAGACGTCTGGGCGACCCTGTCGCTATGCTGGCGATGATTGCTGTCGGCCTGACGGTCCTGCAGTGGCGGCACGGACTCGACTCGATGTGGATGATCTTTGTGACCATCGCCGCGGCGACAATTCTACTTCGTGCCGGAGTCGATGAAGAGGCGAAATTCACTCAAGGCATGGCCTTGATGTCGCTGCCGATTCTGGCCACCATCACATCGAAGAATCCGATGCGGATTCTCGCCGAATCCGATGAACTGCCCTCACTGGAACCCGCCATCATCGCGGTAGTCTGCATGGCGGCGATTCTGCTTTGCTACCTGCCGCGAGCGGCACAGATGGAGAATCTCCTGAAGCCGGCACTCGCGGCTCTCTGGTTGATCTGCATCACCATCGGCCTCGCCATGCAGGAAGTCGATAGCACGGCCATCAACGCCTCGATAGCCATCTTCGCCGCGACCTCGATCTGGCTCGTCGCCCGCGGAGAAATCCGCTCCGAACTGAAGTCTCTGGCGCGCCGAGACGCACGCCTCGTTATGGCGGGCAACGCAGACGAGGCGCTGCTGCTCAACGACAAGGGCGCAATCGCGGGATACGACCCCAGATTGGCTGAATTGGAAGCCAAGCGCGCGAAGCGCCGTGACCTCAAAGCCACCGATGACCTCGATGAGTTGTACATCACCGATGTCTCGCACCGGCCGACGATCGTTCTGGTCATCCTCACTCTCATCCTCGCTGTCGACATCGTCTGGGGCTTCGTCAACGGGCCCTCGCCGATGATTCTGCTCGTGACCGGCATCTTCGCCACAATCCTCGTCGCAATCGCAAGACTACGGACTCGTGGACTCGAACTCGAACTACCGAACTTCCTCGGGCTGGAGATGCCGATAGCACTCGCCATCTGCGGCATCGTCGCCGCGCATGTCGCCGGCCATCTGGGGCCGGCGGGAAGCAAGATGGAATTGCTCGACATGGCTGTCGTGACGATTCTGGTGCTCGAACTC
>CALCOR010000197.1 GCA_937897085.1 uncultured euryarchaeote
CAGATGCGCGGCAGCGGTGCTTGGCCGGGCGCGAGGAACTCGTGGCTGCCAGCGATGCCAGCGCACACCACGGGAACGTTCGGGAACGCCGCGGCCAGCCGCGCCACGCCGGTCTTGCCGCGCTGCAGGTAGGGTGCCTGTTTGTTGCGCGAGCGTGTTCCTTCGGGGAAGATCCCGAGCACATTGCCGCTCAACAGCACGTCCGCTGCTCTTGCCACGGCGTCACCGCCCCCACTAGCGCGATCGGTCTCGATCTGGCCCACTGCATGCATGAACTGCTTGACACCGACCTTGGCGAAGTGTGCCTCCTTGGCGAGATAGTAGGTCTTGCGCCGGGAACTGTAGATCTTGATCACGGGGTCGATGTGCGACATGTGGTTGCCAGCGAGAATCATCGGTCCAGTGCTCGGGATACGCTCGATACCCTCGACGCGGAAGCGGCAGATGGTGCTGATGACCGGCGGCAACATGGTGAGCATGCCTGAGTAGAGCGGGGTACTCGGGATGGGGATGCCCGCCGGTTCGACGGCGCACAGTTCTGCGAACCGGGACTTGGCATCGGCGCTGAGCGCGGACATCGACTTCGGCGTCGCTCTCCTCGCCTTGAGGGTTGTCGCCGACTGGCGATTCACCCGCTCCTTTGATGACGGCGCGGCATCTGGCCGAGACATGCGCACCCGCAGAGTGGTAGCCACTGCCCTGCTGCTCCTGCTACTCACTCCACTGACCGCACCCGCGGCAGGCGAGTGGGAGGAGGACATCTTCCTCTACGAGGTCATCGGTCCCGAGCGGTTGGCGGCGGGTGACGAATACGGTTGTCACGGCATCCCGGGAAAGGACATCAGGGAGGATCACTCGGTCATCAAGGAGTGCAAGGATTACCTTACCGAGCGCACGGTCGCATCGCAATGGGGTGCACAACCGCTGTCCTTCGGAGTGCCGGGGGAATCACTGGAGCAAGAGACCGGGGATGCGCTGGTGGAACAGGGATTCATGATCATCGGCGACAAGGTGTTGACGGGGCATGAGAACCTCATCGCACTGGCGCGCAACGGCGGTTCTCTGGAGAAGAACATCGGCACGGTCGCTGAATTCGAGCAGGCATTGGATTCTCCGGCCTACGTGGTGAACCTTTACTGGATTCCGCGGATGAACCTCAACTCCGTCCGCCCCGATTGGGATCTGGTCGATGCGATCGAGAGCAGCGATGCCTGGTTCGCCACCTGGGGAGAGGTTGCTTCCTACGACAGACATCAGCCGAGCCTTCAATGGGATCCAATAGGCAACACCGCCCTGCTGACCCATGCACCGGTCGCAGCAGACCCGCTGACACATCCTGAGTCCCAGATAGGCTGGACCGTGCCGTACACGCTCGGACTCGAGATGGGAGATTCCGTCGTGTTGAACATCGATAAAGACGGCGTGAACATGAGCGAACTGACCGCCGCCGACCGCCACCTCAAGGAAGGGTGGAGGATGAACGATACGCTGCTGCTGCTCACGCTCAAGCCGGGCTCCACGGCCACACTGCACTTCGACGGGGCTGCTCCCGAGGTGCTCTTCTCCAACCATCCTCAATGGTTCAACGACCACGATGAGATCATCACCGTCGCCGGCCACCATGTGGACAACCTGTTCGACGCCAGCCGCCGCTGGGATGACACGCCGATGCGCTTCACCTGGCTGGTCGAGCCGAGGGGCATCGAGCAGAACTCGTGGTGGCTCCCGGTGATCGCCGTGTTCGTGGCGCTGGCGACCCCCGCTGCCATCATCTGGACTGTACGTCGCGACCGGAACCTGCAACGGATACTATTCTCCCTCGATGGCCTGGACATTCCCTCGGAGGAGGAGTGACTCACTTCACTCGGCTCAGGGAACCTGGGCAGCACTGCTCGAAGGCGGCCGTCACCCGCCCGAGGAACTCCCCGGGAAGGTCCTCTGGGGCGTAGACTCCCGTGTCGATGTGCAGCGAGTCGTCTAGCAGCGCGCGCGCAACGAACAGCGTCACCGTGCCGGTGGCGATGGTCATCGATGAGCAACCGAATAGCACGCCCATGTCGAAAACCCATCGAGAGCTCTCGCCCGAACGCGATTCGGCCTCGACATCCATCCAGGTGAAATCCTGACGCGCTGGATCCCACCTCCACGCTTCAAGCAGGTCGCCCTCATCCAGTTCACCAGCTTCCACATCCTGCAGATAGCGGTCGATGTGCCCGGGCCACCTAACGGTGAACTCGTCCAACTGGTCGGCGAGATCAGAGGTCAGGAGGCTGCGCAATCCATCGGTGCGAAACGCTTCCATCTTCCCGCGCCCCTCCACTTCGAACAGGTGCCGGTCGGACAGCGCTGGCTTCGTCACCACCTGTCCGTCTAGGAAGACGCGCGCGGGGCGGGTGTATTCCTCGAGCACGTCTGTGGGTGAGAAGGGAGCCATGTATGACCAATCATCATCAGGCTCAGCGGGATTACCCCCCACTCGGATGGTGGCCTTGGAGAGCGGCCCCATCTCCTTCGAGGCGGCGGCGATGAGCATGTTCGACAGCCCAGGTGCGATTCCGACATCGTGAACGAAGGTGGTACCGGCAGCCCGGGCCACCTCATGCCACTCAGGAGGGATGTCTTCGGCGAACGCGATATCCACTACACTCGTCCCACTGCTGATCAATCGTTCCCGCAGTTTCCCTCCGATCCTGCCGGGAAGCATGTTGAGGATCAAGGTGTATTGTGACAGGTCGGTCGTGCGTGCATGCTCCAGGGCATCGGCACACACCAGCACACATGTGCCATCCGCTTGCCGGACCGAGAGCCGGTCGAGCACATCCTGGTCTCGGTCTACGACGGTGATGCGTCCGGGGAGTCCTGAGCATACCCAGCCGCCCACGAGGCCTACTCCGTATACGAGCACCCGATTGCTCACGGCTGTGGCCAACCCCTCCTGAATCATGAACCATCGCTCGCTCAAGGAGCGAATCATTGATGCCTGTCCCGCAGTCGCCCGCGCCTGAGGATGGCATGGCTGACGATGTTACCATCGACCCTTGGTCGGCCGCGCAGTCGACGGATTACTCTCGCATCATCGAGCAGTTCGGCCTCTCTAGAGTGGACCTCTCCACCATCCCTGACCCGCACATGCACCACCGCCGGGGGATCATCTTCGACCACCGTGACCTCGAGCTGGTCCTC
>CALCOR010000198.1 GCA_937897085.1 uncultured euryarchaeote
CTCAAATCGTCCTGTATATGGTGAGTCCTACCGCTGATGGCTCCTGGTCGGTCTCGCTTCCACTCAGTGATCCCGGCTCATGGTTGCTGACCGCTACTGCTGAGGATGTCGACGGTTTGGTCAGTGAGGCGACGGTGACAATCAGCATCCTGCCACCGGAGGAGGAAGTCGTGCGCGTGCGTATAGCGTTCCGAGGCCCAGCCGAGAACACCACCGCGTCCTGGGTCGAGGGCAACCTGACTCACATCTTCACCGACACTTGCAGCATCAGTTACTGGCCAAACGGCCAGAGTGAAGTTGAGGGTTCGGTGGATGCAGCTGGCGATTTCAGCATCTCCGTTGACGTGAACGCAACCGCTCTCTGGGGGGAGATCACCGCTACCTGTGGTTTGTTCTCCATCCAGTCGACCTCGTTCGATTATCACATTCCATACGAACAACCTGAGCCCGAGTTCCCTGATGCTGATGGTGACGGAATCGTCGACGAGCGTGACGAGTGTGCAGACACGCCCAGCGATGAACCAGTCTGGCCGGATGGATGTTCCGACAGCCAGAGAGATACGGACGGGGATGGCGTCAACGATGAGCTGGACGAGTGCGAGGGATACGACGACACCATCGACGTCGATGCGGACGGCATACCGGACGGCTGTGATTCACTGGTCGATTCGGACGGCGATGGCGTCGCTGACGCGGATGATGTCTGCGATGGATTCGATGACAATCTGGATGCTGACATTGATGGCACTCCGGATGGATGTGATGATGACGATGACAACGACGGCGTGGATGATGTCGACGACCTGTGTCCCGGAACACCGGCAGGGACCCCGGTCGGTGCGGATGGGTGTGCGCTGCAGACATGGGACCCTCTGGATTCGTTCGTGTGCACGGGTTCAGGGATTTACCCCATCTACGACCTGAATCCACACTATGGCTACCAGACCAACAGCAACTCGCCGTTCACCTGCGAAGTGAGCCCTTCCAACAACGGGAATAACATGGTGATTGACAGCAACGGCATTCCCAACCACGACTTCGCTTCGACCTTGGGATGTTGTGCAAGCGAACAGAATTACGAGTGGACGATTCCCTTGAATCCCGTGAACGATACCGATGGGAATTTCGAGTATGTCCCTGAGCGAGGCCAGATTGCTGTGGCGGTGAATGGCGCCCCTCTGTTCGGTCCTGAGGACGGACCTGGCGGCGACGCGGTCGCGCTGCATCACAAGTACTACAACGAGGATCGTCAGAATGTCGTCATGGACATTTGTGGGGGCCATTCGGGACCCGGAGGAGTCTACCATTACCACTGGGATCTGAACTGTGCCTATTGGATTCCCGGCCCCGGGGAGGATATGACTGATTATCACTGGACCAAGATCAACGGTAGCCAGCACTCACCAATCATCGGATGGTCTTTCGACGGATATCCCATCTACGGGATGTACGGCTGGGATGAGAGTCAGAACATTACCGCCGTGGATAGCAGTTACCAGTTGAAGCCCGGTGCTGACGGATACGACGGAATCGATGATTGGGAATACGTTCACGGGATGGGTGACCTGGACGAATGCAACGGGATGTTCGGCCCTACACCTGAATATCCAGAAGGCATCTACCATTACGTCTCAACGCCGCTCTCAGGCTCCACCAACACGCATGTCGACACCGATGGTAACACAGTGCCGATGGTCGGGTTCCCCTACTTCCAACTCTGCTACTACGGCGAAGCCACGGGTGGCCCGAAAGGTGGAGGAGGCGGACCGCCTGGGCCGATGAGGTCGGTCACGCTCTACGAGTTCGGTACGCTGCCCGGTGATGATATGTCAGATTCCATAGAGGAGATGGGCGAGATGTTCGACGAGATCGTTCTGCTACCATCCCTGCTGCTGCTCACCGCCTTCGCCGCAGCGCTGTGTGCTCGAAGATATCACGCCTGAACTTCATGATTTGGGGGCATATCGTGGCTTATGCCCGAAACTTTCTGCTTGATAGCGTGTGAAGACTGAGCAACACCTGAAATATGACACACTCCAACCATCGGGTGAGTCACATGAGCGAGAAGAAACCGGGTCGTCTGTCGAAGGCTGCTGGAAAGGTCGGCGGAATCGGGAAGGCCGCGATCAAGAAGAAGGCGGCAGGAGCGATCGCCAGTGCGGCCAAACCGGTAACGGATGTGGTCGCTGAGAAGGTCGACGAGGTCAGCCAGAAGGCGATGGCAGCCGTCGAGAAGAAAGCCACCGAGATAGTCAAGGACCAGATCAAGAAGGAGACTAAGAAGAAGTTCCTCGGACGCTGAACTCTAACTTGGGACACTCTTCGGCTAGCCGTCTTCGTTGCTTCCGAGATTTCATTTACTTCGCCTACACACACTCATCTCATGCGACGGGAGGCGTTCTTTCCGGTCCTCGTGCTGATTCTTCTGTTTGGGAGTATCTGGGTTCTGCAGTCGAACGAGAAAGACCCCGTGATTGGCCCCACAACAGGTTGTACAGATTCGACGGCTGAGAACTACAATCCGTCTGCCGATGTGGATGACGGTTCCTGCACTTACTCGTCACAACCTGTTCTGGGCTGCACAGACTCGGCCGCCACGAACTACGACCCTGCGGCAACTGAAGATGATGGCTCCTGCACCTACCCTCCGGCGCCTGTGTTGGGTTGCACGAATTCAAGCGCGACGAACTACGACTCTACGGCGACTGAAGATGACGGCTCCTGCACCTACCCGCCGCAACCTGTTCAGGGTTGCACCGACAGCAACGCCACCAACTACGACCC
>CALCOR010000199.1 GCA_937897085.1 uncultured euryarchaeote
CATGCTGAACAGCGTGATACCTGCGGAGAGAGCGGCTGAGATATTCTCTGGGCAGCGGAACGGATCGGTGATGCAGGCGAGCATCTGTCCCGCTTTCATCTGCGATACATCAGGCATGCCGATGGCGATGACGATGTCCGCCGACATCGCGGTACGGCGGTCGCAGATCGCGGCCCCCTTCCCCTCGTACTCGGAATCCGAGTGATGGGCTGTGTCGCCCGCACCCGACTCTACGACGACATCGAATCCGAGTTTCGAGAGCTTGGGTACCGAGTTAGGCACGATTGCCACGCGGGTCTCTGCTTCCGCTTCCGCAACGACTCCCAAACGCATTCACTCACCCCGTCATCCGGTGGCGCGCGCACGCATGAGCGCTCCCTCGGTATTCATGTCGAATCGGGCACCGGTGAGCGGTTCTTGAATCTGTGGCATACGCTTCTTGGACACAACCGGTGCAATTGGCACACCGCAGCCTTCAGCCATTCAACAGACTGAAGCGGTGGTTATTTGGGACTCGCCATGCCCGCTCGGCTCGACAGAGGTGGATGGCATGGGAGAAGGGCGAGCGAAGATCGCCGTAATCGGAGCGGGGAACGTCGGGGCGACCTGCGCGTTCGTGTTGGCACAGATGAAGCTCGGAGACATCGTGCTGCTCGACATCTACGAGGGCGTCGCTAAGGGCAAGGCGCTCGACATGAGCCAAGGTGGACAGGTGCTCAACTACGATGGGTCACTCACCGGAACCTCGGATTACGCAGACATCTCTGGTGCTGACGTAGTGGTGGTCACCTCGGGCTTCCCGCGCAAGCCGGGAATGAGCCGCGAGGACCTCATCGGCAAGAACGCCGACATCATCTCTCAGGTGGGTGCCGGAATCAAAGAGCACGCACCCGATTCACGTATCGTGATGGTTACCAACCCACTCGACCTGATGACCTACCACATGCAGAGGGTCACCGGCTTCCCACACAGCCGGGTGGTCGGCCAGGCTGGCATTCTCGATTCCGCCCGCATGACCCACTTCATCGCTCAGGAGGTCGGCTGCTCCAACGAGGACGTGCAGGCGATGGTTCTCGGTGGTCATGGAGACACGATGGTGCCCCTTCCCCGCTACACCACGGTCGCTGGCATCCCGATTACGCAGATTCTCGATGAAGAGACAATCTCCGCCATTTCGGCACGCACTGCCGGTGGTGGCGGTGAGATCGTCAAATTGCTCGGAACGGGCAGTGCTTTCTACGCACCAGGGGCCGCTGCGGCCGTCATGGCCGAAGCGATTCTCACCGATCGCAAGCGGATGCTGCCCTGCAGTGCCCACTTGACGGGGCAGTACGGAATGGATGACATCTACATCGGCGTCCCAGTGGTTCTGGGCGCAGACGGAGTCGAGCAGATCATCGAATTGGAACTCACGGATACCGAGATGGAGTCCTTGCAGGGCTCGGGCGCCTTCTACAAGGAACAGCTCTCCGAACTGCTCGGATACTGAAGCGGCGCATTGATGACCGCTCAACCGGTCGTGTCACTCATGGAGAGCGAACCGTTCGAGGGACCGATTGCTGGCGAGCAGGTCTCTCGTCACCTCTACCTCGAGCACGATGGCAAACTGCTGCTCGTCGATGCTGACGGAAACGGGCCGCAGAAGCCCGTCCGCGGACGGGAGAGCGAGGGTGGCTGGCTGCTGCGTCTGCCCACAGAGGCGGAGGCGACCGCAATGGGAATCCCGTGGACGGTCAAGCGGACGAATCGTTTCCGTCTGGGAGACGACTGGCATGAGGTGACACACGCCGTCCCGGACATCGAATGGCCGAAGGAGTGGGCGTGGAAGGACAACGTGATCTCGGATTCAGCCGTGCATCCGGTGGTGCGCGACTCGGTCTATCGAACGCTGCACAGACTGGTTGCCAAGGTGGTGCTCAGAAACCCCAGCGGAGAAGTCCTGCTGCAGAAGGTGAAGCGGGGTTTCTTCACCGGCCAGTGGTCCCTCCCCGGGGGCTTCATCGACTATGGAGAGCACCCTCGCGAAGGGGCAGCGCGCGAGTTGGCGGAGGAACTCGGACTCGACCTGTGCTTGACTGACCCGTCCGGTGAGACGGGCGAGGTGCGCGAGGGCGAGGACCGGCATATCGTGCAGGAGCGCATCTTCACCGCCGAGGGCATCAACTTCGTCTCGTTCAGTTACCTGATCGATGTCGAGGATGGACTTGAGTTCACACTCAAACCTGATGAGATCGAGGACGCACGCTGGTTCTCGGTGGCTGATGCGATGGCGCGCGCCGCATCGCTGTTTGATGTGGAGGCGTTTCGCCTCCTTCTGGAGGACGACTGATGGCTCTCCCGGACAGGCTGGTCAGCGATGAATTGCTGCGCAAGGCGGTCATTGCAGGCTTCGTCGTGGTGCTCGGTGCTTGCATCGTCAGCCAGGTGATGTTGCAACTTGGAGGGGGGCCTCGCGATGAACCGATGGACCTGTCCAGTCAATTTCCAGCAGGAAGCAACGATTCACTGGGCTCAGCAGCCGTCTTCCCAGATGGATTGCCACCATTCATCTCATGCGGAGGGGTGTTCTACCCCGAGAAGGCCGTGTTCGACTTAGGCCTCGCCCTTGGCGGATTCTTGTTCTGCTTTCTGGGAATCGCGATGTTCCTGCGAACAGAATCCTCGCTCAGAGAGTCCGGAGGCTCAAACTGGCGACGGGGGGCGAACGTCGGGCAACTGGCCTCGGCTTGTGTGATCGGCGTCTCCATGGTGATGATTACCCGTCACCCATTCGATGTCAGCCTGATGATGCACCTCTTCTACGCCATGAACATCTTCTATGGCTCGTTCATCTGGGGCACCTTCCTCACCTTGTCGCGAAGCAGGTTGGACGGTGAATTGACGTGCCGTGGGAACTGGAAACTGAACACCATCCGATGGTCCATGGTAGCCGCTGGATTCATCTCCTTCGTGTTGATGTCTGTCATGGTTGCAAATGGCAACCTCACCTTGGCTGCATTCTTTGAGTGGACTCTGACCTTCGCCGCAGAGGGACAAGCGCTCACCATCCTGCCGATTCTCGCCCTCACGGGTTCTAAGGGGGAGGCCTCGACGGTCGCCAGCGCCGATTGAAGATCAATCGGGGACGTAGATGGGATCGAATCCGAGCTGATTCTCGATCTGGTTCTTGCTGAACTCTGTGTTCAGGCGTTCTGTGATGCAGCCGTCCACCACGGACCACAGGTCGATGACGACTGTATCGAGTTGCCTGCCGGTCGGCTCATGCACCCCATATGCGCGTGAATGAGTTCCCGTGACGCGATAGGTGATCACCACGATATCCCCGGCAGCGATGCAGTCTCGGATTTCGAAGTGGAAGTCCGGGAACGCGTTCTGCTTAGTGCAGACATAGTGCTTGTAGTGCTCTATGTCACCAAACCCGTTAGGACCGCCCCGGACGACGAAATCAGGTGAGAACAGTTGGTCAATAATATCTGGATCGCGCTGGTTCCACCCCTCTTCTATCCAACGCCGGACGACAGCTATGTTCCCCTCTTCGCTCACGCAGTGACCCATGCAGTGCAACTGGACGCGCTATTTCAGCGCGCGGGTTCGAGTCAATCGAGACCAAAATGAGTGCGGGCGGCGGCGAGGGCTGCTTCGAGACCGTCAGGGTTGGAGCCGCCTCCCTGTGCTATGGTCGGACTTCCCCCTCCGGAACCTCCGATGTGCTCGGAGATTGCTGACAGCACCTCGCTGGCATCGTGGCGCTCGGACGCGAGGCTGTTCTCGGTCAGGGAGACCAGCAGTTTGCCGCCGTCATCGCGGCTGCCGAGCACCGCGACGGTCGGCTGGCTGGCATCACGGGTCAATTCAGCGGCCATGCCCTGCAGATTACGCAGGTCGCCGGAGCCTTCGAGGATGATGTAGCGGACTCCATCACGCTCGACAGCCCCTCCTGAACCACCACCGCTGGTGCGCAGGTGCACTATCTCGGCCTCGAGGTTCTCGATGCGCTTCTGCTGTTCCCTCCACTCATCGAAGAAGCGCTGGACAGAGCG
>CALCOR010000200.1 GCA_937897085.1 uncultured euryarchaeote
GCGCGGAGGCGTTGGCGGCCGCCAGGG
The DNA here is from genome assembly GCA_937897085.1 of uncultured euryarchaeote. Lineage (GTDB taxonomy): Archaea > Thermoplasmatota > Poseidoniia > Poseidoniales > Thalassarchaeaceae > JAKUTA01. The sequence goes on from CALCOR010000200.1 coordinate 28, forward strand.
CACCCATGGAGGAGCCGGACACCAAATCGTAGTCGTGTTCGTCGATCAGGCGCAGCAGCACCTCGGTCTCCTGCTCGATGTTCCAGCCCAGTTCTGACATCACCGGGGTTGTGACCTCCCACCCTAACTCCTCGCGCATGTACGTCGGTTTGGAGCCGTGGGGGTTGCTCTCGAACCCGTGGGCGAACAGCACATGCATGCCAACACACTCTCATTCAATCGTCGAACTTGAGCTCCACGAAATCGCTGCCGATGATCTCGCAACGGCTCATGAAGCGATCTGTCACTCTGCCGCCGAGCACGCGCATGTGGATCTCTGCAGTCACCGTGACACGCGCCTCGAACAGGTGGCCTCCATGGACCACGTGTTCGTCGTCTGATACTACCACATGCAGATGGGTGAATGGCTCGCCCTTCAGGGAAGCGATGTTGCCCTGCACCGATAGCAGTTCTACCGGCCCGATGAGCATTTTCTGCTGGTAGGACCCCTGAGCATCTAGATGCCCGATGAGTGCGTTCTCCACACGACCGATGCCACTGGTCACCGCCGCCGCTCCGATTCCTTCAGCACGCGCAACCTCGCGTAGGCTCTCGTGCATCTCTTCTCCAGGGTCCAGCCTGACAAACACGTTCTCGTTAGAGCGGCGATAGTCCATGATGTTCAGAGGAGAGGGAGGGCGACGCGTTGATAGCCGTTCTCAAGGTGGTGCAACGGATGGATTCAGCGACGCGTGGCTCGATTCTACTCGTCGAGGACGAACCGACGCTGCTCAAGCTGTACGAGACGATACTGGTTCGGCAGGGATTCACTGTGAGCGCCTGTGCCGACGCAGAGACGGCGCTCAATCTCCTGCACGCAGGACACCAATTCGAACTGCTGGCCACCGACATGACACTACCGGGGATGAACGGGGTGGAGTTCGCCCATCTGTTTCGGGCTCTGCAACCAACCTCGCCCATCCTGCTGATGAGCGGACATGATGAGTCGGAGATAATCGAGGCTGGAGGAGTGCCGGAGCCGAGCATGATCCTGCTCAAGCCAGTGGGTCTGGCAGACATGCGCGCAGCAGTCGATGAGCTTCTCGGATGATTCCGGACGGGCAGGGGCATCCCGTTAAATCAAGGGTGCATCCAATTGGAGTGCGATTCCACTGGAAGTGCTGTTCAGCGTGAATGACCCCCGGAATCGTGGCACTGCTCCACCGGAAAAAGGGGGGTGTGCGCGCGTAGTTGAAGAACCGTCGAGCCGCGGTGTTGATGCCTGTGCGGTGTAGATGATGCTGGCGATTCGGGATTCACATGCACGCTGGCGCACGTTCCTGCAAGAGCAGTTCGCCTCGGATCTCGCCATGGTAGCCTCCGCTTGGCCGGAGCAGCAGAGCCTCGAGGTTCCTTTTCCGGCGCTGCAGGCGTGGGACCCTGATTTCGTGCTGGCGTTGATTGAGCATCCGCGCTCGGTGCTGAGAGCAGGAACAGATTCGTTGCGCCAACTCTGCCGCGAGGGAGGCTGGGAGGCAGACCCGAATCTTAGGGTCGCCGAACTACCGCAAGACTGTCACCGTCACCTGCACGACATCGGCTCGGATGACATCGAGCGGCTGGTCGCCAGCGAGGTGGTGGTCACCAAGGTCTCCGAACTGAAGCCGCGAGTCTATCATGCGGACTTCCGTTGCGAATTATGCGAGGTTTTGATTCCGATGCCGCAGTTGAACGAACTCGAGTTGATTGAGCCCATCTTCTGCGATCCGGAGCATGGCGGCTGTGAGCGCAATGTCGGGGGAAAGGATGGCACCCGGTTCGAATTGGTGGCGGAGAATCTGATGATGGTCGACAATCAGTGGATCGAAATTCAGGAGCTGCCCGAGAACATCACTGGAGGAGCGCAGCCGGCCCGAGCGACCGTGCTCGCTGAGGCGGACCTGTCCAATCTGGTGCTGCCGGGGATGCGCATCACCGCCAACACGATTCCGTTCGTGCGCACACAGAGGCGCAGGCAGAGCAAGACGCCGATGTTCGACATCTATCACTCACTGGTCTCGGTCGAGATGCAGAACACGCCGTTCACCGAGATTCCGATCACCGAGGAGGACATCGAGATGATCGATGAGATCAGCCAGAGGGATGACCTGTTCCAACTGCTGACCAACAGCATCGCACCGTCCATCTTCGCAACGGATGACAGCAAGCTGATGATGGTGAAACGCTCGCTGGTGCTACAGTTGTTCGGTGGTGTCGCCAGACGTCAGGGGGACGGCAACCGGCTACGCGGTGACATCCACATCCTGCTGATGGGCGACCCTGGAGTTGCGAAGAGCCAGTTGCTCGACTTCATGGGCAGGGTGTCACCCCGCGGACGCTACGCGTCCGGTGGTGGTGTATCTGGGGCAGGACTGACCGCCGCTGCGGTCAGGGACACGTTCAGCGAGGGGAGATTCACCCTCGAAGCGGGCGTGCTCGTGCTCGCCGATCTGGGATTGGCAGCCATCGACGAACTTGACAAGATGAACAAGGATGACCGCAGCAGGATGCACGAGGCGATGGAGCAGCAGCGCATCCACGTCTCCAAGGGCGGCCTGAACGCCTCGATGCCGACACGCTGCGCAATTCTGGCGGCTTCCAACCCGAAGGAAGGGCGCTTCACACAGAGACACCAACACGGATACGACATCACCCCGATGTTCGAGGAGGTCAACCTGCCTCCAGCACTGATGTCGCGGTTCGATATCATCTGGTTGCTGCGCGACGACGCACGTGCGGATGATGACCGACGCATCGCCCAGCACATCATCGAGAACCGCAGTGTAGGGGTCAGTGAACAACTGCTGGAGAGAGGCCAGGAGGTTGACCCTAGAAAGGTGGAGAAGGAGAAGCACATGAAGACGGACGGCACAGGCGCCGATCTGCTCACCATTCCGATGTTCCAGAAGTACGTCGCCTATGCCAAACGGCAGTTCCACCCTGTGCTCACACCCGAGGCGAAGGAAATGCTTCTCGAATACTATCTCGAGGCACGCGCCAAGATCAGTGAGGATGATGACGGCACCGTGGCGGCGACACC
>CALCOR010000201.1 GCA_937897085.1 uncultured euryarchaeote
AAGCGAGAGACGGACAGCCTGAGTGACCGCGCGCTCGCTGAACTTGAGCGAGATTACAAGGAGTTACGCGAACAGGCACAGCAGCTGCTCACCGATAGGATGCACCTTGAGAACGAAGTGAATCTGCAGAAGGACAAGATTCGTCGTTTGGATGAGGATATTCGTACGCTGCGCACACCCCCCCACGTTATCGGAAATGTGCAGGATATCATCGACGACGAGCACATCATCGTTCGATCCAGCAACGGAACCGTATTCCTAGTGTCAGTGAACCGGCGCATAGACAAGGATTCGCTGAAACCTGGCACTAGGGTAGCACTCAATCAGGACACTCTCGCAGTGGTCGAGGTGCTGCAGGATGCCTGGGACCCACTGGTCATGGGAGCCGAGTTGATCGACCGGCCTGATACGACCTTTGCGGACTTGGGTGGTGTCGAAGAGCAGATTGTGATGATCAAGGAGTCCATCGAGTTACCACTCAAAGATCCGGATGCCTTCCTTCGCTTCGGCATCGACCCGCCTAGCGGCGTTCTGCTGGTTGGGCCACCCGGATGTGGAAAGACGATGCTCGCCAAGGCTGTCGCCTCTTCGACGGAGTGTACGTTCATCCGATTGGTTGCCAGCGAACTCGCGCAGAAGTACATCGGAGAGGGAGGGCGCATGGTGCGCGAACTGTTCGACCTTGCACGGGACCGTACTCCAGCAATAGTGTTCATCGACGAGATCGACGCCATCGGAGCCAAACGTCTGGACACCGCCACCAGCGGAGACAGGGAAGTGCAGCGTACCTTGATGCAACTGCTCGCTGAACTAGACGGGTTCGATGCTCTAGGGGACGTGAAATTGATTGCAGCCACCAACCGTCCGGACATCCTCGATGAGGCTCTGCTCAGGCCTGGGCGCTTCGATCGCATCATCGAGATCCCGATGCCAAACGAAGACGCGCGCAAGGCAATCATCAAGATTCATCTGAAGGGGATGCCTAAGTCAAGGGATGTCAGCATCAAGGGACTTGTCGAAAAGACCGGGGGTTTCTCGGGTGCCGAATTGAAGGCCATGTGTGTGGAGGCGGGCATGACGGCCATCCGCGCAGGGCGTGACAAGGCATCGAAGGCAGATTTCAACACTGCACTTATGGATGTCAAGAAGAAGCGTGACACGGGAACTGCTGGCGAGGCCCCTGACGACCTTTGGTCCTGAACTTGCTGCTGTCACTCACGGCGGAATCATCATCACCACCATCCTTTGGATGTGAGCACATGACAGGGCCGTTGGTTGAGTGTGTGCCCAATTTCAGTGAAGGGCGAGATGCCAAGGTCATCTCTGCCATAGGTGATGCCGTCAGCGGGGTTTCTGGAGTTACCCTGCTGGACATCGATTCAGGCGAAGACTTTCACCGCTCGGTCGTCACCATGGTAGGTACACCTGAAGCCGTCCTTGAAGCCGCCCTCGCGTCCACTTCCGTGGCGCTTGAATCCATCGACATGCGGCAGCATTCAGGAGAACACGCTCGTATTGGGGCGGTCGACGTGGTCCCATTCATTCCAATCCGTGATGTCACGATGCAAGATTGCGTCCGGCTAGCCGAGGCATTCGATGAGATCGCTGCAGAACGGTTCGGGATTCCCATCTACCTCTACGCCGAAGCTGCTCGAACCCCTTCAAGGCAACGTCTACCGGATATTCGTCGTGGTGAATATGAGGGGTTGGAGCAGAAACTCACAGATCCTGAGTGGGTCCCGGACTTCGGGCCTACTGAATTCAACCCCCGTTCAGGTGCCACAGCGACAGGGGCCCGTTCACTGTTGATCGCCTACAATGTAAATCTCGACACCGACGACAAAGCAGCGGCGAATCGGATTGCCGGTATATTGCGCACCAGCGGGGTGCTGAGGCGAGATGAGGTGGGTGAGAAGATTATCGGTTCGGATGGCAGACCTGAACGGGTTCCAGGCCGGTTCGATGCATTGCAGGCTGCTGGTTGGATGTTCGACGATTCTACCGCCCAAGTCTCGATGAACCTTCTGGATCACGGCACCACGGGGTTGCATACGGTCACCGAGGCGATTCGCGAGGAAGCTGAGAAGGTCGGACTCTCAATCACGTCCGGCGAACTCGTTGGACTGGCCCCCCTAGATGCGCTGCTCTCGGCGGGCAGGTTCTATCATGCTGAGGTGGACTCCGCCAGCGAGGCCGATCTCGTGCAGGCTGCCGTCTCCGGACTTGGGCTCGACATCCTCGAACCCTTCGATACCGGTGCCCGTGTAATCGAATGGGCTGCGGAGGGAGCATGATGACGGATTACGGTGACATGAGCCTCGATGACTATCGAGATGCACTTGCTTCATCTGATCCCACCCCTGGAGGCGGCACGGCTGCTGCTGTAGCCCTCTCGCAGGCAGCAGCCCTGACTTGTATGGTCGCTGACCTTACTCTCGGTAGTGAGAGGTGGCAGGATGGCTGGCTTGGGGCTCAAGCGGCCAAGGATGTGGCAACACCTCTGCTGGCGCGTGGTCACGAACTGGCAGGCGAGGATGCTGCTGCATTCGATGCCGTGATGGCAGCATTCCGTCTGCCCAAGGATTCTGATGACGAACAGGTGAGGCGGCGCGCAGAGATTCGAGATGCGACCCTCGGTGCTGCTGAGGTGCCTCTGAAAACGGCCCAAGAAGCGCTCTCATTGCTCAACACCTTGCCTGAACTCTCCCGCAGCGGTAACTCGAACGCTGTGACAGACGTAGGGGTCGCCGGTCTGTTAGCCAGTGCCGCATGCAAAGGTGCGCTGTTCAATGTCGAGATCAATGCCAAATCGCTTCCTGATGAACTCGCTACCATCCTGCTTGAGGAGTTGGATGGCCTGCGTGGTTCCGCCAAGCAAATATCTCGAGAACTGATGGATTCTGTTAACAGTAGAATCAACGACTGATGTCTAGCCCACAGTCGCTTCATCACCCCGGTTCATGACGACCGAGCAGGTATCACTACCCCCATGAGAATGCTCAAGGCGGTGACGCCAGCGTTCCGTTCCAATGGATGACTCATGGGATGCTCTGAGAGCACACATCGGTGAGGGTATTCCCGACATTCCGCCAACCACGCCTCCCCTCGACGATTCTGTCGAACACGCACCAGCTCGCCGGCAGGTGTTGACCGACTCAGAGAAGCGACTTGCATTGCACAATGCATTGCGCTACTTCCCCGCATCCACGCACGAACTCCTCGCATCTGAGTTCGCAGACGAGTTGCGTACCCTTGGGCGCATCTACATGCTCCGGTTCCGTCCAACCGAGTACGAGATGCGCGCGCACCCTATTGATGCGTATCCGGCACAGAGTCGCGACGCCGCGGCGATAATGCTGATGATCCAGAACAACCTCGATCCAGATGTCGCCCAGTTCCCGCATGAGTTGATCACTTACGGAGGCAATGGCTCCGTGTTCCAGAACTGGGCTCAGTACCGATTGACTATGAGATACCTGACCCAGATGACAGATTCCCAGACCTTGGTAATCTACTCCGGACACCCGCTCGGCCTGTTCCCCTCGCACCCCACATCACCGCGGGTGGTTGTGACCAACGGATTGGTCATTCCAAACCATTCATCCCAAGGGGATTATGAGCGATTCAACGCGCTCGGGGTGTCGCAATACGGTCAGATGACTGCTGGATCATACATGTATATCGGTCCGCAGGGAATCGTTCACGGCACCACAATCACACTCCTCAACGCTGCGCGGCTATATCTCGGCCTCACTTCATCCGATGGACTGGCCGGAGTCACCTTCGTCACCTCCGGGTTGGGTGGAATGTCCGGTGCACAGGCGAAGGCAGCTGTGATCTCCGGCGCGGCGTGCCTCATCGCAGAAGTGAATCCAGCCGCTGTGGACAAACGGCATTCGCAGGGCTGGCTTGAACAGGTGAGTGAGGATGTGGATGATGCGATTGACCGGCTGTTGAAGGCCAGGGATTCGGGAGATGCCACATCGATTGGGTACGTTGGTAACATCGTCGACTTGTGGGAGAGATTACAGGAACGTGATGTCAGGATAGCACTCGGTTCTGACCAGACCAGTCTGCACAATCCGTTTCAGGGCGGGTACTTCCCGGTGGGCATCGGATTCGATGATGCCAAGCGGATGATGGTCGAAGATCCAGACAGATTCGCCGATGAGGTGCGACGGAGCCTCAAGCGGCAGGTGAACGCAATCAACTCCTTGTGTGACAAGGGGATGCATTTCTGGGACTACGGCAACGCCTTCCTGCTGGAAGCTGACCGGGCGGGAGGGGATGTTCGCGCAGATGGTGGAGGCTTCCGCCACCCCTCCTACGTGGAGGACATAATGGGGCCGATGTGCTTCGATTTCGGATTCGGGCCATTCCGCTGGGTCTGTTGTTCTGGAGTGCCAGGTGATCTAGAGGTCACCGATAACATCGCAGCCGAGGTGCTCGAGTCTCGGGCAGCCTCAGCAACGCCAGAAACCCAGCAGCAACTGCTGGACAACATGCGTTGGATACGTGAGGCTGCCTCCAATGACCTCGTCGTCGGTTCTCAGGCTCGTATCCTCTATGCAGACGGCCCCGGCAGACGAGCAATCGCCAGCGCGTTCAACGCCGCTGTCAAGGATGGTCGGTTAGCGGGCCCGATCGTGCTCGGGCGGGACCACCATGATGTCGGCGGAACCGATTCACCTTATCGAGAGACGGCGAACATCCAGGACGGTTCGATGTTCACTGCAGACATGGCGATTCACAACTTCGTCGGGGACGCATTCCGTGGCGCGACATGGGTAAGCCTGCACAACGGCGGTGGTGTAGGATGGGGAGAGGTCATCAACGGTGGTTTCGGCCTGGTTCTGGATGGTTCGGAGGAAGCCGACGGGCGTCTGCACTCGATGCTGGCATGGGATGTCAACAACGGCATCGCTCGCAGGGCATGGGCGAGGAACGAAGGAGCGGAGTTCACCGCCCGCCAAGCCATGGGGGAGGACTCGGATGTGTCCATCACTCTACCCCATCATGCTGACGATGAACTGGTAGAGCGAGCATTCGAGTGACACTGAGGGTCCATGGACCCTCGATTCTGTCAATCAGCGTTATATCTCAATTTCAGGTCGGGGATGCATGACTCTCGAACTGGATGGCTCAAACCTGTCCATCGACGGTTTGGAATCAGTGGCCCGAAGTGGGGAGCAGGTATCGGTGAGTGATGCGTCTTGGGATCGTATCCGCGCCTGCCGGGAGATGATCCAACAGAAGATAGATGCCCACGAAGTGATGTATGGTGTCACCACAGGAATCGGAGAGTTCAGCGAAGTGGTGCTCACTTCCGATCAGGTGCGAGAGTTCCAGCGATATCTCGTCTATTCGCATGCTGCAGGAATCGGCGATGCGATGCCTGCGGAAGTGGTTCGCGGGGCCATGGCTGGTCGCATCAATGTCCACTGTCACGGGAATTCAGCGGGTAGGGCGGAACTGACTCAACAATTGATCGAGATGCTCAACCGCGGGGTGACGCCGATCGTCGCCGCCAAAGGTTCTGTGGGTGCATGTGGGGACCTCGCGCCTATGTCTCAGGTCGCAATGGCCATGATGGGTGAGGGCGAAGCATGGCATGATGGGGAGCGGCTACCTGCTGCAGAGGCACTCGAGGCTACGGGACTGTCCCCTATCGAGTTACAGGCACGTGATGGGTTGGCGATCATCAACGGCAGTAACATGCTGACGGCCATGGCAGGACTCACTCTGTGCGATGCTACACGTTGGTTACGCCTGCACGACATAGCCACGGCCATGACTCTAGAGGCGCTGAACGTGAACATGCTACCCTATGATGCCCGACTGCATGAGTTGCGTGGCTTCACTGGCTCGCAGAAAGTGGCGTCTAACATTCGGCGTCTGACCGAGGGTTCACACATTCTTGCTCAGGACGGCAAGAAAGTGCAAGACGCCTATTCACTGCGCTCTACCCCGCAGGTCATCGGAAGTTTGCGCGACGCAGTCGACTATGCCTGTTCACAGGTTGAAATCGAACTGAACGGTGTCGGGGATAACCCCGTGTTCCTAGTAGATGAGCAACGGGTGATCACCGGGGCGAACTTCCAAGGAACACCAGTTTCGCTCCCAATGGAGATGGTCGGCACGGGACTTTCGATGGGTGCAGTACTCTCCGAACGCCGCCTGAACCGAATGACAAATCCAGCTCTGTCCGGGGGCCTCCCGCCATTCCTGACAGAGCACGCCGGAATGCATTCAGGACTGATGGTCGCTCAGTACACTGCTTGTGCGCTGATCGCTGAAACTCGCATACTAGCTCATCCCGCAGCCAACCAGAGCATCCCGGCAGCAGCTGACCAGGAGGATTTCGTCAGCATGGGATTGACGACCACTCAGAAGACACGGCAGATCATGGAGAACTGCTTCGCCGTACTGGCCATAGAGATGGTTGCCGGTGCCCAAGCGCTCGATATCCGTGGCGGGGAGCCGGGGGCCGGGGTTGCCGCCGCGCATGGTGTGATTCGAGAGCACATTGACCATCTCGATGAAGATCGACCACTCTACCCCGACAATGATGCGATGGTGGCGTTGCTCGAGTCGGGGGAATTGCTGGAAGTGGTAGAGGACGCCATAGGAGTCCTCGATTAGCGCGCCTCGGCCAGCAGTCTCGTCAGTATCGCCTCGATATCGTCGAGTCCGGTCAGTTGCATCAGACGGAATCGAAGTTTCGTCACCTCGGTCATGAATCCGAGATCCTCCAACTCGCGAATACGCCGCTCGCACTCAACCGCCCGGCGAACCTTTTCCTCATACTCGACGTATCGAGCGTAGCGCTCTTCCCTTTCCATCACCATGGCGGCCAACAAATCACTGACATCGAAATCCATCGCCTCCCACTGTTCCATTCGTCGCTGTAGCACCGCCCGGGATAGACTGGCTTCGGGAATCCGGCTGAGCATCACCAACCCAGGTTCCACCTCGACTCCGGGAGCGATGATCTCATCGATCTCCGTCTCCTGTGCGTCGGCGGCGTCGGGTTCAGTGGCAGCCTCAGGTGATTCATCTTCGATTCCTACCGCGTCCGGCGAAGAAGTAGCGGTCTCGAACACCGGCGCTTCTCGGCGAATCTGAGCGATCTGTCTGGAATCGAACGCTGAAGGGGAGAATGGAAGCAGAACGGTCCACTCACTGCCCGCCACAGCGTCGGCGAGGCTACGGATGAAGTTCAGCGTCGCATCGAAACCATGCATGTTGATGAGATACTCGACTGCGTCGAGCCAAATATGGCCACCACCGGAACCGAAACAATCCACGATGAACTGGTGCAACCGCTCAAGGGTCGGCTCGAGCGATGCGGGATCCTCCTTATCGGTGAGCCAACGGTGCTCGATGTCCTCAAGGTGAATCAACTGCTCCAGCCGTTGAGGTGAGAGGCGGGTGAGCACGATGACGTTGGTCCCACTGCCCCGCATCATCTGCTGCAGCCAGAGGTAACTCCGACGTGGGTCCTCCGCCTGAATGCTATGTATCCGGCTTACGGCGGGTACGGACAACACTTTCATGGCAACCACCACGCTGTCACTGGGGGCCGTTATTGACGCCTTCGGCGTCAGTAGAATCCCCAAAACGGTTCTAGATATGCTGGTCAACATGTGCGTCAAGCATTATATTCGCATGTTTGTTGCAAAGGGCGGGTGCTGACGTGACAGATTCAGACAAACCGGATGATGAAGGAGAGGCAGGGGGAGAATCCACCGTTGTCGAATTGGCCGAATGCGGCTCTTGTCGAGCTCAGATTCCAGTCGATTCCACCTCATGCCCTGAGTGCGACATCAGTTTCTCAGGAGTCACCTCTGAAGAACTGGGAGAATGCGGGTCGTGCGGCAAGTTGGTTCCCCTCAATTCGTCTTCATGTCCCGAATGCGGGGTTAATTTCATCCTCGATGATCTGGTCTCAGCCCTGCGCCAGTGGCTCGAACAGAAGAGTATCACAGTGACCATCCTATTCAACGAAGTCGATGTCGATGGAGATGGAGTGCTGACAGCCGACGAAGTGAAGCAGGCCCTGAGCAGCCGTAACCTGTCATTCCTGGGCGCGGAGGAACTCGACCGCTTCTTGATGCAAATCGACCTCGATCGCGACGGCACCATCTCGTTCGGTGAACTTGCTGCTGCCCTGATGATCCCCATGGGTGTCAGCGGGGATGAGGAGGAGACAGCAGAAGCGGAGGCCGAGGTGGTCGCCGAAGAGGCTGGAGAAGAGCCTGAAGAGGAAGCCGCGCCTAGCGTTGACGATTACTCCTTCAGCGACGACGTTCTCTCCAAGATTCTGGACAAGCACGGCATCAGCAATCGTGATGCATTTCTGGAACACGCAATGGCGTTCGACGAGGATGGTAATCTCTATCTGAAGAAATCTGAGTTGGAGAAGGCAGCCGAGGCATTCGAGGCGCCAGAGGAAGCGGAGGATGGGGAAGTCGACGAGGAGTCAGCGGTTGAAGCAGATGATGCTGATGACGACGACGATACTGAAGCGGAAACTGACGATGATGATGATGACGCTGAAGACGAAGAAGAATCTGATGACGACGCGGATGAGGACGAAGACGAAGACTCTGATGACGACGAAGACGACGAAGACGACGAAGACTCTGATGACGACGCGGCCGACGATGAGGAT
>CALCOR010000202.1 GCA_937897085.1 uncultured euryarchaeote
CCGTGTTCCGTAGGTGATACGCCCGCTGGTCTCTTTCGTCTGGCCAGCCGTGATACGGATCATCATTCCGCTGGCGGCGAGGATGAACAACTGGTCCTCCGTATCTGGGATCTGGCGAACGCTTACGATTGAGTCCTCTGAGTCGAGTGCCATCGTTTGCACACCCTTTGCGCCGCGATGGGTTCGGCGGTAGCCATCGGTCTTCTGCTTCGGCTCGCCATGCTTGTCGATCTTCTGCACTCCCGAAGCATCGAGGTCCGGAATCTTCTCGGCTGTTCCCATGCGGGTTCGCTTGCCCATGGCTCGGCTGCTGATGGTGAGGATGTGAGTTTCCGAGTTGTCGGTGACGATCATTCCGACCACGCAGTCCCCTTCATGTTTGAAGCGCATGCCGGTCACACCCTGAGAGACGCGGCCCAGGGCGCGCGCCTCATCCGAATAGAAGCGGCATGCCATACCGCGTCTGGAGATGAGTACCACCTCGTCACCCTCTTTCTGCTGGCGCACGCTGACCAAGCAGTCCCCTTCGATTAGTTTGATGGCGTACTTCCCGTTGCGGAAGATGCGCGCGTAGTGCTCGAGAGCGGTCTTCTTCACCTTCCCCCCCTCGGTGGCGAACATCAGGAAGTGTCCTTCCGGTTCAGAGATCAGTTCCCGACTCACCGGGAGGATCGAGACGACATTCTCGTCTTGGCGGAAACCCTTCAGCAGGTTGCGCACGTGGCTGCCGCGGGCGTGGCGGCTTGCTTGCGGCGTCTCCCATGCACGCAATCCGTAGACCCGACCTTGGTCGGTGAAGATTAGCAGCCTGTCCTTGGAGAAGCAAGCGACGATGCTCTCGGGGAAGTCATCTTGCTTGGTTGTCACACCCTTGAGCCCCTTGCCGGCGCGGTTCTGTAGGCGGAAGGCATCCGCGGGGAGGTGCCGAATGTAGTTCTCCTGCGAGAGCGAGATCACGATCGGCTGCTCCTCGACGAGGTCCTCGCGGTCCATCGAAAGCGGCATCGCTTCGATGTAGCTGCGCCGAGCATCTCCGTGCTTGTCCGCCGCTGCCTGCAATTCGTCCATGACGATGTCAAGCATCTCCTCGCGGGACTTGAGAATCTGCTTGAAGCGCTTGATCGCCTCGCCCAGTTCGTCTTGTTCCGCTTCGAGTTTGCCGACCGATTGCTTGGTGAGCCTGCCCAACGGCATATCGTAGACGGCTCTGGTCTGCACCTCTGACATCTTGTACTTCTTCGCTAGGCGTGAGTGAACATCGGGATAATCATCGGAGTCACGGATGATGTCGGTGATGTCGCGGCCGTTGGCGGCGACGATGAGCAGACCTTCAATCAGGTGAATGCGCGCTTCTGCCTTCTCAAGTTCGAAGTGTGTTCTTCGTTCGATGACCTGTTCACGGTGGCGTACCCAGGTGTGCAGAACAAGAGCGAGGGTGAGTTGCACAGGCTGATTGTCGATGATTCCCATCAGATTCGCAGAGTATGATTCCTGCAAGCGGGA
>CALCOR010000203.1 GCA_937897085.1 uncultured euryarchaeote
ACTTCGCCTTGCATCTGCCATGTGTACACGTACATCTGCCCGGCGACTTTCTAGCCTATTTCAGCGTGATGCCGAACGGTTCGAACCTGCCCGGGATCCTCACGCTGATTCACATCTTCGAAACCGCGGGAAAACGGCAGAAATTGATCGCCTCTCAATGCCGGCCCCGCCTGAACCACAGCCGACATCCCTTTGGGCGGCCAATTGAAACTCACCTCGTGTTCCCCGAATGTGTCGAGTGTCGCGGCGTGCGCGGCATGTGCGGAATTGATCCCTGTCCACTGCTCGCAGAGGTGCGCTCGCGGTTGCCGACGTTTCAGCCGCGACGGGTTGACGAACTGAACGGACCGAGCCCTCCGTCGGTGTTCGTAGGGCGCTACAACTACCCGAAGATCACTGCGGGGCCGCTGGCAATTGTGGCTGGGGACGAGGAAAGTGAGTCATTGCCGGCTCCCGCCGATCCAGCAGACCTCTACGGCCAGCCACTGGAGACGGTGGCGGCACGCGGAGTGAACCTCGTGCGCGGGAGGCAGGCGGTGGGGGTCACGGACGCACGCTCACCGGGAAGAATCCTGCAGACGACGCAGGAGTTGGCAATGGCGGAGCGCGACGTCGATATCGAGATGAGTTTCAGGAATCCTATCCATCTCGGCGGTCAACCCACGTTCGACTCGCTCACTCGGCCACTAGGACCCACTGGTGAGGTCATACGTGCTGAGGTGACCAGCAACGCGGTGATACCACGCAAGGTGGATTCGGTCGTGGACGAGACCCACCTGTTGGCGACCGACGCCGTCGAAGAACTGAACCAGACCGGCGTCGGCGAAGCACACCTGACGCGACTGCTCTCGGCAGGGCTGTTGGGGCATCAGCAGCGAAGGCGGTTGGTGCCGACGCGGTGGGCGATCACGGCGACCGACGACATGCTCGGCAAACGGCTCTTCGAGCAGGTGCGCGACCTTCCTTCACTGGGGGCGGTCGAATGGCGGACTGCCGAATACCTCGACAACACATTCCACATCATCCTCACTCCCGGCGCATGGGCATTCCACATGCTCGAGTGCTGGCACAAGGGCTCACTCTGGGCTTCAGAGATGCGCGTGATCGGTGATTGGGAGGAGGAGAAACCGCGTACTGACTACGCCGCCAGGGTGACCGGGGCGTACTACGCTGCGCGACTGGCGGTGTTCGAGCATCTGCTGGCCCGAGGCAGGAGCGGGTCCTGCCTAATCTGGAGGGACATCGGCCCTGGATACTGGGCACCGGTGGGGGTGTGGCTAATCCGAGAGGCGATGCGTGACGCCATGAGCAACCCCGGACGACAGTTCGATTCACTGGGAGGGGCTGTTGAGTTCGTGGCGGAACGAATCAGCAACCCGAAGGTGTTGCGCGACTCCTGGTTCCTCAAGCGTACTCGACAGAGCCGCCTCTCTGAATACAGCGAGTCGACTGCGACTCAGTCCTGAGAGCGCCGGCGAGGGCCACCACGTCGGGGGGTGGCTGCCCGCTTGCCACGCTTCTTCTGGGGTGAGGTCCGCTCAGTCTCGGCGGCTCCACCCGCGCCAAGTGACAGGCTTCCTTCAGCAAGCAGTTGACTGATCAACGAATCAGCTAATTCCTCATCCTCGGTGGGTTTGCGTGAACTCTCCTCAATCTCGCGATTGTGATCGTCGATCCATGCTTGGCGCTCGGCTCGCTCTTGCTTCAGCTCGTCACGAATCTCAGTCACCTTCTCAATCAGGCCCTGCATCGCCTGATGCACCTCATCGGCCGCCTCTCGACTGGCGACGAACAGGCTGTGCAATCGGTCACCCTCCGCTTTGAGGAAGTCTCGGTCTGCGAACAGTGGCTCGATCTCTGTCCACAGTTCATCGGCCTGTGTGTGGAACTTGACCATCGCCTCATGCTCCATATCTGCCTCAGCCCTGAGTTTCTCGATCGAGCCATCGAGGTCGTCCAGATCTATCTTCACACGCACCTCTTCAGAGACCATCGGCTCGAGCGCGATGACCTCCTCGCGCAGCGATTTGAGTTGCTTGAAAATCTGCTTCTCCTTGGCGATGGTGACGGTGCTGTCGGTTTCCAGACGGCGCTCAAGGTTGTCCATCTCCGCCCGCTTCTCCGAAAGTTGCACCACCACCGATTGTCCCTTCCCCTTGTCACGGGCCCCCTTGGAACGGGAGAACAGGCCGCGCAACTGCTCCTGGATGGCATCCCGCCTGGCCTGGTGCGTCTTCGCCTCAGCGCGGATTTCCTTCTGCTCCGCCAGTTTCTCCTTAATGCGGTCGCGCAGTTCCTTGTACTGCTCCTGGATGGTGTTGCGCTGGTCGGCGTGCGCGCGGGCGTTGTCGTTGTTGCCGGCCCGCTGGTCAGCCATGCGCTTCAACTTCGACTCCATTGCGTGCAGGCGGGTGTGCAGGTCGTCGCTCTCCTCGCCTGAGGATTCTGTGTCAGCCGACATCAGGTCGCCGAACCGAGCCACCCATTTGAAGGAACGGGCTTGGCAGACGACTTAGATGGGACAGAAATCAATTCGGGCAACTGCATGTTTCAGCCCGTGCGTGCGAGAATCCTCGCTTGCAGGGAGTCCGATATCTGCATCTCGACTCCAGCGACCTCGAACACGTCCTGGACTCGACGAATCTCAGCGCCAGCATGCAATCCCTGCTCTGACAGCGTGCGGCGCTCGACACCATCGAGCACCAGCAACTCGACAGTGGCCAACACACCTTCAGGAAGTGCCTTGAGCGGCAACAGCAGGTGCGATAGGTCAGCGTCGATGTCACGGCGAACTTGAGGGATCGACTCTCCTGAGGGGGTGACCTCCGGGTAGTCAAGAAGACGGTCTATAGCAAGTTCCAACTCATCGGTCAATGCATGCTCCAGTCTGCAGGCGGCGTCATGCACGTCTCCGTCGAAATCAAGCATCTGAACCAAGAAAACCTCCATCAGACCTTCACGGCGCTTCACCCGAGATGCGAAGGCAAGACCTTCTTCGGTGAGGTGGACACCTTTGTAGGGCTCATGATCGAGCAATCCCTTGCCCCCCAGCCGCTTGAGCATCTCGCTGGCGCTCGCGGCGCTCACATCCATCGCTTCAGCGACCTGGCTTGTGCGGATCGGCTCGCCAGGATTCCCTTCTGCCAATCCGTAGAGCGTCTTCATGTACATCTCCTCGAACTCGCGAATTGGCTCGCTCATCGGACCACCCCTGCGCTTCGGGGGTGGCGCGATGACGTAACGATTCCTGATGAGCAGCTGTCAGGAAATCTCAGCCTGGAACTCTACCTTGCACGCACCGCAGCGGGCGCGGACGGGTCGGCGATCAATCGGTACGCGTAGCCGTTGGTTGCACTTAGGACAGCGGATCTCATCGCTGGCGGAGCGAGCGGTCCATTCACCATCCCGCTGTCCAACACCGGGGCGTTCGGACCTCTGCGCGGTCGCCCTCTTCGGCTTGGGTGCAGGTTCCGCCTCCGATACCGGTTCTGGCTCGGGCTCAGGCTCTGGATCAGGCTCCGGTTCCGGATCACTATCCCGTTCTGGCTCGGGTTCTGGTTCGACGGCGAACGTGTGGGTGCAGGATGGACAGCGGGCAGAACCGTCGTAAGCGGCAGGCACGCGCAGATGCTGACCGCAGGCGGGGCATCCAACCTCCCGTTTCTCATCGGGCGCGGATTCGGTCTTTCGTGCACGCACGCGGGCGCGAGCCTTCTCGCGCGCCTGACGTCTGGCGCCCCGTCGGGCAGAGCGCTCCTGCGGGTCCTGCTGCCGCCAGAGAATGGCGTAGCGAGCGGAGATGGCCAACACCAGCCCCGCAGCCGCGCCAATGAGGAGAGTGGCCCATGGGATATCGAACGACTGGGTGAGCGACGAAGTCGCTGACGGGAATGACTTGCCCGCGATAAAAGACGCATCACCAACGACCCACTCGAGATCTAGGTCCACCAGCGACCCGCTCGGCCAAGAGTTCAACTCGATTGATCCTGAGTGACTGTCATCGACAGCTACTGAGGGTGCATCCCCAGTCCAGAGGATCTCGTGCGTTCCAGCCACCATCAAGGTCAGAACTCCATCCTGTGCCACATCATTGCCTGAATTCGTCAGTGTGTAGCCGATGCTCACAGTGCTGCCAGCCGCGGGGACAGCGGGAGTCGAACCACCGAGGATGGCGCTCAACTGGACGGTCGGCGCGAACACCGCACGTGAATCCTGCAGTGTGGACATCCCCGATGCGGTCCATCCAACCGGGGTGACCAGCACCCATACTGTGTCCGCGCTGTCTGGTGTACCGAATCCTATGTCCAATGTACGCTGACCAGATTCCAGCAATATCGTGGTGCGCAGCACCTCGAACGTGTCAGAGCCGGAATCGTATCCCGCCACCAGTTCCACTGAGCGACTGCGACCTTGGGACAACGTGAGGCTCGCCTTGGCATCCAAACCGTCAGACACGCTCCATGTCGGCACGTCGAGTGATACGTCCAGCACCTGACTCGGGAGCACGTTCAGTTCGATCGTGCCGCTCAACGACTCATCGACCATGCCATCCTCACTGAGCACGACCCAACTGATGTTGCGCTGGCCGAATCCCGAACTCAGGTTCAATTCCGCAGTCAACTGGAGGCTGTTCCCCATATCGAACGATCTGATTGCGCCTTCGGAGAACGCGTCATCATCCTGAAGGATCAGTCGGGCATTCCCCGCTAGATCACCACCATTGTGGACCAGTGCGCTGGCACTGGCGGAATCACCGAAATGGAACGGTGAGCCAGAGATGGTGATCCCAGAACTTCCAGCGGGGCTGAAGTGGGCGGATTGCATGTTGTATTGGTGGAGGAAAGTGATTGACGAGTCCGTGTGGATGCGCTGACCTTCGCTGACACCACAAGAGAGGTTTCCGGGTCTTGCGGTGAATGAGAACGAGCGGTTCAGTGACGAGTTGGTAACGACTTGCAACTGTTCCGAGAACACCGTCTGCGACGACGATGGGAATTCGCACTCGAGGTTGCCACTCCAATCGACCTCGCCGTCGTTTCCGAGAGTGACGTTCCACTCCGCCGTCTCACCGAGCCCAGCATCGTCTAATCTCCCCGAATCAGCCGTCAACTGCAGGCGCGCCAGCGGTGGTGGGCCTACCTGAACCGTGAGTGTGCGAGAATCATCGCTGGAATCCGAGTCGCCGACAGCGAGGAGTGAAACCGTCAGTTGATACTGCCCCTCGGACAACTGCGCCGTGCTGAACACGATCTGCGCCACGCCCGTTGCGTTGATGCTCAAGTTCCCATCGGCCACGTCCGCTCCCAAGCCGTCGACCGCCTCCCACTGTCCGCTCCATGCCACCTCACCCGAGTTGGCCACCGGAACCGTAACCTGCAACTCATCCCCGTCCCGAACACTCTGGTTGCCGCTTGGGATTCCTCCTGAAAGCGGGGTTGTCACCCATTGGCCGACCGGTTCGATGCTCACGTCATGAGGAAAGAGGCGTGTGACCGACTGATTGTAGTCGCCTGTGTGGCTGGAGTTCGAGGCGCCTACGTCACCGGCCAACAGCAATTGCAACTGATGTTGTCCCGGCGGTACCGCAGGGAACGTCACGCTCACCGGTTGGCTGCCATCAGCGCTCAGGTTCAGTGTAACAGTCGAGTTTCCGAGTTCGTTGGACGAGATGGCGGTGAGAGTGGCTGTCACCGTTCCATTGGCGGCTGAGCCGGCGGTCTCGGCGACGGTGAAGTTGACCATGACGTCTCCGACCCCGACCCCGCCGTCACCATCAACTGAAACAGACGCCTCCTCGATGAGCAGCCCACCGCCGCTTGCCCCGACCGTGGGAAGCAACGGGAGCAGCACTGCCGCAAACAGCAGCAGAGAGATGGCGGCGGCGCGCGAACTGGTGTACATCATCCCGGTGAGCCCATGAGGGGTTCACATACCTTGCCGACTGCAATATGGGTGAACGCCCAACCTTTATGCGAAATCCGCAGGTCGAGCGGACGACCATGGAACTTGAGGAGATAGTCGCGCTCGCCCCGGAGGGGGTGGCCGAGAACATCGTCGCCCGGAGAATCGAACTCCGCGAGCAGCTTCCAGCCGTGATCGAACAACGAAAAGTCGAGGTCGACTACCTGAAACCGCTGGTAGAGGAGAACCGGCTCTCGCGGGACCGCACTACATCGCAGGTGCACGAATTGAAGCAGCGACGGAACGCCTGCCAGGTCGAAGCGCGGGGACTGAGGGCCCAACTGGCCGAGACGCGTGAGAAACTGCTCAGCGAGGGGAACATGCGCAACCCCGACCCAGCATGGGCCAAGGAGAGGCTCGAGGAGCGCATCTCTGAACTGGATGACAAGTTGCAGAAGCAGGCACTCGATCTGAAGACCGAGCGGGAGTTAATCGGCGAAATGCGTCAACTGTCGCGGCGCCACGAGGAATGGGTCGAACAGAATCTAGCCAAGAATCCGGAACTCAAGGATTATCGCGAAGGGTGGGAGAGGCACAAGTCTCTGATGGACGAGGCGCAGGAATGCCACACCGAGATGACCGGCCTCGCTGCTCAGAGTGAAGATGAACACACTCGCTTCGAGGAGACGCGTCACGTTCTGCGCGAATCGATGCGCCAACTGAATCGCGCACGTTCCCTGATGGCTCAGTCTGACGAAGCCATCTCCTACTGGAACCACAGGCTCAAACATGGCTTCAACGAAATCGGCGACAACACCGGCGACTTGCTCGCCCCAGGTGCCAAGGTCGCTGCTGGAGGACACTCCTCGATGGCTCGTGAGGCACATCAGGGTCGTCGGACTAGTCGGACTCGACGGACTCGTCGGGATAGTCAGGCTCGGCCGGATGCTGGAGGCGAAGAGGAATGAGCGCCGAAGGTGGCAGAAAGGGCACGCGCGGCGGCCAGGGCCGCGGCCGAGGTAGCCGTGGAGGTGGCAGAGGCGGGAAGGGAAAGAGGCGACACGATTCCAACCTGTTCGATGACCTCGATGATCTCGAGGCCTACGAGATTCGTGAGCGACTGGCGCAGCATCGCGCCGGTTTGCGAGCGACCGAGCAGCAGCACGATTCGCTGCAATCCGAGCGAAGAGCTCTCATTTCCACCGTCCAGTTGCTGCGTGATGCTGTCGGCAAGAGCAGTGGCATCAGCCGCGAACGAGGGAAACTCCTGAAGGAATTACGCGAGCGGCGTAAGCGGGTGGATGAACAACGAAACATCCGAGATAGCATCAACGAACGCATCGCCCCGCCATCCTCCTTGATCGATTCACTGCTGAAAAAGACCCTCAAGCGGCTGACCGTACTGCCTGACGACTTGTTGAAGATGCCCAACCTGCCCACCGAGATCAAACAGTTCTCATTCCTGTTCGAACTCCAGCAGATGCACGCACAGAAGAATCTCAGCGACGCTGCCCACGACGAATACGTCAAGTTGATGCGCAAACAGCAGAGGACTATCGATAATCTCGATGCGCTGAAGGACGAGCGCGAGCAGATCGCCAGCGTGACGACCAGTGAGGATCCCCGCCTGAAGGAGATGAAGGTCAATCGCAAAGAGGAGAAACAACTCAACAAACGCATCGCCAGCATGCTTGACACCATACTCTCTCAGCGTGATGAGATCAAGGGTCACCGGCGTGAGATCGGTCGTCTCGAGGCGTTCCTGCGCATTCGCACAGACGCGGAGCGTAAGGGGCACACTGTGCAGCCACGCATACAGGACATCCAGCAGCGAGCGGCAAGTGGCGGCGCTCTCTCGCTCGAGGAGTTGTCTCGCTTGATCTCAAGCGGTGGCCTGAGCGACCTTGACAGTCGAGAGGAGGAGAAGCCATCCCGGAGCACGCGGGTAGAGCCACCCAAACCCAAACGGCGCAAGGCGAAGGCGAGGCGCGGTAAACCCGGTAGGCAGAAATCAACCCAGGACTGAGAGCCGCAACCTCGATGCGCAACCACCGAGGTCGCCAACCGATGGTCGAACTCGCTTGGCGGCTGTATCCCGACGCAGCGCTGGCGCTCGATGAGGCTGCTTGGAGGCGCTGCTCACAACTGGTCGAGGAGTGTACCGGCGAATATTACGAGAGTGAACAACTTCAGCGACTGCCGCTCGCTGAGGAGTTTGGATGCCTGGTGCTGGAATCGATCCGGCGTCCTGGGCGACCCCTTGGTCTGCTGTTCAGCATGCGCTTGGACGAGACCACCGCACGGGTGCTGCTGTTCCTCGTCGAGTCTAATCTACAGAACAGGGGGCTCGGGGAACAGGCATGGGAGGAGTTCGCGCAACTAGCGAGGCAGGACGGAGTTGACTGGGTGCAGTTGGAAGTTAGAGAGGATAACTTGGATGGTCAGAGGTTCTATCACCGATTCGGACTCGAAGCCGTTGGCTGCTTGGAATCCTACTACGGAGACGGTGGCGACGGGATGCTCATGCGAGGTCCACTGATGAAGCAGACGCCACAGATTGGCTGACAGCGCCGTTTTTCTCCGCGGACGGTCTCCGCTGGCTGATGCGACAACAAGTTCTCGAGGAATTCGCCGCCGCCGAGGGGGTGGTATGGGCTGGAATTCTCTCAGGGGAGGGCTTCATCCATGAAGCGGTCGGCGCAGACTCATCGAACCTCGAAGGGGCGGGATCGCTCGCACCGGCGATGCTCGACGCCTCCGACGCGCTCAGCTCAGCAAGCGAGAGAGGCGCCACGACGAGAGTGACTGCTCTGGCGACTGCGGGTACTCTCGTGTGTGAGCGGCTCGCCCCAGACTGGCATCTGCTCGCCCGCTTGGAATCTGGCGCCAACCTCGGTCTGCTCCGCATCGCACTCTCAGGATGCTGCGAGAGACTCCGCGAACTTCTGTGAGTCGGGCAATCGGTGTGCTGTACTAATCGAACAGTGGACCCATGATGCTGATGCCGCCATTACTGGCATCAATCGCCTGCTTCTCCATCGAATGGTTCACGTGACGCATCTTCTCAATCTGCAGGGTGCGCACGATCTTCCCGTTCCTGCGATCCAGTCCGAGGGAGAGAATCGCATCTGCGATGAAGCCCTCATTGCCCTGGAGTTCAGCATGCTCCCCGGACTGTCGTTCGGTGACTATCAGGGTGTAGAGTCCCTGTGAGCGCAGGAAGTCGAAGAATCCGAACATCCGCTTGCGCATGTCCGCATCCACGGTTGTCAGGCTGTAGATGGCCCCCAGACTGTCGAGTACGAATGTGGTGAAGGCATGCCCGCGCTCCTGCTTGAAATGCTGGATCATCCTACGGGTGAACTTCAGGTAATCCATCGCCTCGTTCTCCTTGCGCAGTTCTGTGAAGTCGGTAATCTGCAGGTTCGGGGGAAGGTCGATGCGCATCGACTGGCAGGACTTAAGCAGGCTGTCGACCGTCTCTTCAACTGTACAAAAGAGACCGAACTCCCCCGTGCGACGCAGATGATTGGCGACCAAGGATAGTGCGAATCCGGTCTTCATCGACCCGGGCGGACCGGTCACCAACGTGAGATACGGAGGGGACACGTCACTCTGCATCACCCGCTCCATACCGGGAATCCCACCGATGAACATCGCTACCGACGGCGGGTAATGCCGACGCCGACTTAATCGTTGCCGCGGAAGACACCCTCTCAGTCTCAACGAGCGCCTCAGTGGATGTGGCGGGGAAATGACAGTCGTTAAATGTGGGCTACGGGTGGCACTTCCAGCGCGGCACGGCCCTCAGGGGACGCAGAACGAACAAAGGGAGCGGAGACTGAATGGAGGGGGAACTCCGTCAGTTGACAAGCCAAATCGATAAACTGGTCTCAGAACACCGCACCAGCCGCGATGAATGGAACGCCCGCACTGTAGAATACCGCACTCGCCGTGATAAGATCGGCGGGAAGAAGCGCGGGATGTTCGACGAGATACAACGTCTACGGATGATTCGCGACGAAGGCAACGAGAGCGTCAAGTCTGCGAAGAAAGAAAGAGACGCGGGTAACTTGTCGGTGGCCAAGGCGAAGGAGCGACTCCAGGAATTGCGTGGCGACGACGCAGATCATAAACCCAAGGGGCCGAACATCCACAGCCTCAGGAAAAAACTCAACGAGATGGAGGACGATTACGAGACGGGAAGGTTCGGGGGCGGTAAGAAGGAGAAGGAGGCCGTCGACGCGATGCGTGAACTTGACCGTCAAATCAAGAAACTGAACTCGATACAGGAAGACGACAGTGACCTCAGTAGGGCATTGCAGGCTCGCATAGAGGCAATCGAAATCCAAGAAGTGGCACACCAGAAGGTGGTCGAGGAAGTGGAGAGAGCGCAGAAGGCCCACGTATTGATGCTCGAACTCCGTGAAGAGGTCAATCGGCTCACAGAACTGCACGAAGAAGCTCATCAAGCGTTCGTCGACTCGAAAATGCACGCGGACTCTGAGCACCGCCGCTACATCGTCGCCATGCGTATCATGTATGGAATTCGCTACCTGTTCGATGCCAAGGAGGCGCGCACGGCCGGACGCGAACCGACGCGGGTTCAGGCGCGCGTCGAGGTCCAAGACCTGATGTCCAAGCTCATGAGTGGGGAGACACTGTCCACCGAGGAGTTGATGGGTATCCACAGAGACGGAGATTGAAGGAGGGAATACGAATGATTACACATGACGAAATTACGGGAATTCTGACAGAATATGATCGGCTCAAACTGCG
The DNA here is from genome assembly GCA_937897085.1 of uncultured euryarchaeote. Lineage (GTDB taxonomy): Archaea > Thermoplasmatota > Poseidoniia > Poseidoniales > Thalassarchaeaceae > JAKUTA01. Next base: position 10,681 of record CALCOR010000203.1, read on the forward strand.
TATCGGAATGACCGCTAGCCACTCCGCGCTGGACATCTGCGATGGTGCCATCGAGGAGGGGTTTCCTACCGTTGCGTATTGCCAGAAGGGGCGAGAGAAGACGTATTCCGATTACTTCCGTACCGCACGCAGCAGCAGTGGTCGCGTCGTACGTGGCATGGTGGACAAGGCCATCGTGCTCGACAGGTTCAGCGATGTCCTAGATACTGAGTTCCAGCAACAGATGCGTGATCGAAACGTAATCTACATCCCGAATCGCTCGTTCACATCATACTGCCCGATGCAAGCGATTGAGGATGACTTCCGCGTCCCGATGCTCGGCAGCCGCAACATGCTGCGTATGGAAGAGCGCACAGAGGATCAGGACTACTACTGGATCCTCGAACAGGCTGGCTTGCCCTACCCTGAGGATATCGGTGACCCAGAGGATATCGACTGTCTGTGCATGGTGAAGTTGCACCACGCTGAGAAGAAACTCGAACGCGGATTCTTCGCCTGTGGGTCACACGAAGAGTATGTCGAGAAGTCGCAATCACTGCTCGCTCAAGGGGTCATAGATGAACAGGGCCTGGCCAGCGCCCGAATTGAGCGCTACGTCATCGGCCCGGTGTTCAACCTCAATTTCTTCTACAGCCCTCTGGAGGAGGACCTCCCCAAACTGGAGTTGCTCGGAGTCGACTGGCGCTTCGAATCTAGCCTCGATGGCCACGTGCGCCTGCCGGCACCTGTGCAGATGGCGTTGCCGGAGTCTCAGCAGATTCCTGAGATGACGGTGGTGGGTCACAACACGGCGACCATTCGTGAGAGTCTGCTGGAAGAGGCTTTCGACCTAGGCGAGAAGTTCGTGGCCGCATCCAAGGAGCATTATGACCCGGGAATCATCGGTCCATTCTGCCTACAAACCTGTATCGACAAGGACATGAATTACTGGATCTACGATGTGGCACCACGAGTAGGCGGTGGCACCAATGTTCACCTGAACTCTGGCCACCCGTACGGCAACTCGCTGTGGAGGAAGGAAATGTCCAGTGGAAGACGTATCGCCCTCGAGTTGCGCCAGGCCGTCGAACAGGACCGCCTCGACGAGGTCCTCACCTGAGGGCTGGCGCGGGTTCAAGGGCCGTCGTGGTTGCACCGATTAGAGGGGTTGAGCATGCAGTTCCCGCTCTGGATTGATCTCGGCTTCGTCAGCCTTCATCCGCATTTAGTCCTCGAGGCTCTGGGATACATCGTCGGGCTGAGCCTGATGGCCCGTGAGGGGAGCCGCAGAGGAGATTCGCTCGACGGAACTCACCGAGGTCTGCTCATCATCACGGCCCTGCTCGGAGCAATCATCGGTGCCAAGACGCTCGCATGGCTGGAACACGCGCCCCAGACGCTGCAATTAGCGAGTGAACACCCATTTCGGCTCATCGGTGGCAAGACCATCGTCGGTGGACTTCTAGGTGGGACTCTGGCAGTTGAACTGGTGAAGAAGAGGCTGGGGGTCACCGAGCGTACCGGCGACATCTACGTCACACCTTTGCTCGTCTCCATCAGCATCGGCAGGCTCGGGTGCTTCCTGTCCGGGATGGATGACATGACCTTCGGATACCACTCCGATCTCCCTTGGGCTGTCGATTTCGGTGACGGCCCGCGCCACCCGACCCAGCTCTACGAGATTCTCTTCCTGTGTTATCTGGGCCTACGCCTCGGCAAGCATGAGCGTGACGGGCTCCAACTTCCACCCGGCGCCCGCTACCAACTGTTCATGCTCATCTATCTCGGCTGGCGCCTCTCTGTCGATTTCATCAAACCTGCA
>CALCOR010000204.1 GCA_937897085.1 uncultured euryarchaeote
CAGTAGTCGTGTCCCCACTGCCTCGCCAACTCGGCGGCCTTCGCCTTGGGATAGTGGGCGTCGTTGACCCGCGACAGATAGTCGCGTTTCGTGCTGGTGTGGAGCACCGACATGAAATCGACGTAGGCCATCAGGTCTGTGCCAGATGTTCGTCGAAGTACGCGGAGGCCTTGAGCAACTGTGATCGCAGCACATCAACCTCCACCGCTTCCGTGGAGGAGGGCTGTGACCACTCCATTCCCCGGAATCCGTTCATGATTATACAGCACCACTTGAGACGGTGAAGTGGGAGCAGCAACTCGACCCGCTCGGCGATTCCCGTCGAGTCCAGGGCCGTACATATCATTTTCACGAAAAGTTTCGCTAGTTCCAGATCAAGGGGGTGGTCCGGCTGGCAGACGAAGTCACAGACGAGCTTGGCCGGGTCGTCCCAGCCTGCATACTCGAAATCGAGAAACTGGAGCACGCCCTCGGACTCCAATGCGTTGTGGAACCCGAAGTCCGAGGGTGAGAGGATGCGGTCGTCCCTGACTAGCGGCTTCTCCAGATCACCGTTGTCGAAGCCAGCCCGGACAGCGGCTTCGATACCATCGAGGGCCGGAACGAATCGGACCCTTGCAAGTGCTCTTGCCTCTTCGTGAAGCGGCGTTGCTACTCCCGGGGTCAGTAGCCGCGCCACGCGGGTTCTGACACTGTCCAGATGATCCCGAACGCTGAAGCAGGCCTCGGCGGCAACTGGAATGGCCAACGCAGACGGGTAGGCTCGCAACCCGTTCACCTGTCCAACGAACTCAACTGACTGGTGGATGTGGTCCCGGGTGACCTCCCCGATCGGCGTGCCGGGCAGAAACGAGTAGAGCGCCAGGTTCAGGTCCCTGTCGTCGGCGATCGGTTCAGGAACACGCTCGATCCCGTTGGCATTCAACAACTCCAGGAACCTGTACTCCGTTGCGAGCCTGTCCCGCACGTCCGCCGACAACCGTCTGTACTGCTTGAGGACCCTGCGCTCCTGAGAGTTCTCGATGACCCAGACCCTGTTGTTCCGACCAGTCTGTACGCGTCGGAGCGTGGCATCGGCGAGACCCTGATCGGTCAGAAACCGCCTAATGCCCGCCTCAGCCTCGCCGACCCTCAACGCAGGAGTTCCGGCAACTGGGCCCACTCCCGTAACACCAGCCAGTCGCTTCCTGCGTCCGACCCGCCGGTTGGGGAGAAGAGGACCTTTGTGATCATGTCCGGGAGCGTTTCCAGGACCTCCGGCAGGTCGTCGACGAAGTGGGTGCAACCAAGGGTCGTGATACGCGCCACCTTCTCGGCCTTCGTCGACTCGAAGAACACCTGATCAGGCGACCACCCCAGGCCCTGTTCGTCGAAGAAGCCGTGTTCCTCCAGCCAGTTGCGGGCGGCCAGATGGAGGTTGTGGTCTTTCCCGAGATAGGGAGCACGGGTCTTGTGGCTTACGAGACACATGGCGAAGCCGTCCCGTTGCAATGCCGACAGGGCCTCGTACGCACCTGCGAACACCGGTGCCTCCATTATCCGCGCGCCGTACACCTCGCCCTGCAAGCGTGTCCACATGTCCTCACGGCCGCTCTCTCGCAGATGGTCGCGGACGGCGATCTTATCTGCACTCAACGATGCAGGAATCAAACCGCATTCCAACGCACAGGCGAAGAACAGCTGGTCGTAACTAATAAGCGTGTTGTCGAAGTCGAGCCCAATGAGGGGCGCCCGGTTCATACAAGGGCTTCCTTGATGGCAGCGTGGATCGACGCCGCGTCCAGACCAAGGGTGGAGCGCACGAAGGCCTGATCGCCGATCTCATGGATGAAGGCATCGGGAACGCCCATACGCGTCAGCCGCACGGCATGTCGGGTACCTGCGAGCCATTCCAAGACAGTGCTCCCCAGTCCTCCAATCATCCCGTGCTCCTCCAGCGTGATCCATCGCCCGCATCGTCTGGCGAGCCCATCCAGGAAGTCGACATCAAGCGGCTTCACGCTGCCCATGCTTACGACTTCGACACGTGGACCATCCGCGGCGATTGTTTCTGCAGCCCGCAGCGCTTCGGCCGCGATCGGTCCTATACACAGGATGACCAGATCCTCGCCGTCTCTCAGCGTCCGGGCACTGCCGATGCTGAGGCTGGCACCCTCAGGATGGAGTGCCGGCTCCCCCTTCTTCCCGATTCGCATGTAGGTGGGATTCGGGTTCTCAAGCGCCTCACGCAGAAAGGCGACGAGTTCCTGGCTGTCGGCTGGAGCCAACACGTTCAGTCCGGGAAGGCAGCGGGTGATCGCGATGTCCTCAAGGGAGTGGTGGGTTGGACCGAGCTCGGCGTACGAGAGCCCCGACCCGGTTCCCACTACCACAACCGGGGCCTCGTGGTAGCAGACTCCCACCCGTAGTTGCTCCAGTACCCGAACGGTGGTGAACGGCGTGATGGTGTACACGACAGGCCTGAGGCCGCTCAGCGCCAAGCCGGCCGCCACGCTCATCATGTTGGCTTCAGCAACCCCGCAGTTCAGGAACCGCCCTGGTGCGAGTCCCTTGAACTCGTCGAACAGGCGATTTCCGATGTCCCCCGTGAGCAGGACTACATCCTGGCGTTCGACCGCCAGCCTTGTGATCTCACGCGCGAAGGCATTCCTCATCGATGATCCTGCAACTCCTCAAGCGCAAGACGGAGTTCGTCCTCGTTGGGTGTCCGATAATGCCAGTTGTTGTCGTCCTCCATGAAGGACACGCCCTTGCCCTTAACGGTATGGGCGATTACCACACTCGGTTGCCCGCGTGTGGCGGCGCACGCTTCGAACGCTCCGGCCATAGCGCTGAAGTCGTGTCCGTCGATCATTACGACATGCCAGCCGAACGCTTCCCACTTATCCTCCAAGGGATCGATGCGCATCACCTCCCGGCTTCGCCCCGTTGCCTGCCAGCCGTTGAAGTCGACGACCACACACAGGTTGTCGACTGCCTGAGCGGCGGCGAGCATCGCTGCCTCCCAGATGGTCCCCTCGTTACACTCACCGTCGCTGATCAATGCGTAGCAGCGGTAGGATCTACCTGTCATTCTGGCTGCTAGCGCCATGCCGAGTGCCATGGGCATGCCGTGCCCAAGTGAGCCGGTGGCTGCTTCCACGCCAGGTAGGTGAGCGGGTGCGGGTGGATGTTCGTGAAACACGCTTCCGTTCACCCCGAACGCCGCAAGGCGCTCCTTAGGGTAGAAGTCGCGTTCGGCTAGGACCTGGAACAGCGCGGGCGCTGCATGCCCCTTGCTGAGGACGAACCGGTCGCGATCGGGGGCGTCGGGTCGGGAAGAGTCAATCTCGAGGATGTCCCAGTACAGGCAGACCAGAAGGTCGACACATGACAGGCATGAGCCCAGATGGGGAATCCTGGCCGCGTGGGATGTCTCCAGGATCCGACGGCGGAGACGTAGAGATACGGCCTCGAGACCGTCGGAGTTCACGGACGCGTGCCAATCACCGAGTTGCCGCCAATCGGCTCTGTTCCGCCAGGCCCAACTGCTTCATTCTCCGCACCGTGTGGCAGGTTTCGTCGTCGTTTAGACGACCTTGACGTTCAGCCGCTGCGAGATCACCGATTGCATCGCTCACGCCATGTCTCGGCATGAAGCCTGTAGCCAGCAACTTGTCTGAGTTCTGGCGATAGGACCGGGGGTCGACAGACTCGGTGACCGCGATCTCAGCGGGGATCTCCGCCTGGACGAGTTCAGCGACTTCGAGAATTGAGAGGTTCTCGAATCCGGCGTTGTAGCAGCCCGTCGGCAGATCGGGCTGGGCTAGGAAGTGCTGGTACACCCCGACCATGTCGCCTATGTGGATATTCGGTCGCGTCTGCCGTCCGCCGAAGACCGTCATGCGGCCTTCCGTCAGAGCCTGGTATGTCAGCATGTTCACGGTCACGTCTAACCGCATCCGGGGTGAGAGCCCACAGACGGTGGCCGGACGGATGCAGTGGACGATCATCTGGTCCCGATAGCTCAACAGAACCCGCTCGGCCACCATCTTGGTCTTGTTGTAGACCGAGATCGGTTCAAGGGCGAGGTCTTCGGTGACCTCGTCCTCCTGCTTGACCCCGTAGACGCTGCCGGAACTCGCGTAGATGAACTGCCTCACTCCGTAGCGAACGGCCAGGTCGGCCAACTGCTGACCGGCCAGCACGTTGACCTCCCATGAGAGTTCCGGATTCAACTCCACAGCCGGGTCGTTGGCGATGTTTGCGAGGTGGAGGATCGCATCAATGCCGTCAAGTGGAATGGCTCGGGAATCCCGGAGGTCTTGCTCGAGGACGACCAGGTCCGGATGCTCCTCGAGGTGGTTGCCGAACCACTGCGTATCCACCACGGTCACGTGGTGGCCATCCGCTAGGAGTTGCCCGGTCAGGACGGTACCGATATACCCGCAGCCGCCCGTGACGAGAAGCCTCATCACTGCCTGTGGCGGTAGTCGTAAGGGAGTTGCTCGAGAAGGGAGAGGTTCTCCTCAAGCCAGCGGAGGGTCTCCGCCAGCCCCTGTCGCAGGTCGATGCTATCGCTCCAGCCCAGGTCGTCTCGCAGCCTCGTCGTGCCCAACAGATAGGCCTCGTCCTTACCCAGGCGATCGGGTGTCACCTCTACCAGATCGTCGAATGGTACCCCGGTCATCTGGCAGATCTGGTCCACCAG
>CALCOR010000205.1 GCA_937897085.1 uncultured euryarchaeote
GCTGCTTCCTAGGGCCGAATCAGCCGTTGGCATGGTCATCTGCATGGTCACCGCAAGTCGCGGGCCTGGCCCTTCGCGAGACGGTGGCGAAACAATCACATCGGCGTGGAATTCAGGATGGTTGGTACCGACGAACCCACCTCGAAAGCCGATCTCCATCCCGCTGACGCTGCTCTCGAACGCGTAATTCAGTCGCGGGAGATGAACACCCCATGCCGAAGCCAGAACCGAGTGTGGAGAATTTCCAAGGGGGCCGCGCACCTTGAGTGCGAATCCCAGCATGTGGGTGCCATCAGCCCACGCCGTCCTGAGTCCTTGGTCTCCGAGTTTGCTGACATCACTCCAAGGGAGGTCAACCACAACCCAACCCGACGCGCGGATTCCCAGATAGAGGCAGCGCCCCTCGCCGTCCGAGCGCACCTCGGTCAATCCGTCAGAACCACTTGAAACGTAGACGCGAACCGGCATGTCAGGGAATGCGTCACTGTTGTTCACTTCGATGCGCACGAGTCCCGAAGCGCCGGCGGCAAGGCGGGAGGAATGTGTAGCGCCTGTGTGATTTAGCAGCACGTCTGATTCCTCCCCAGCAGCGAGATTGGTAAGCAGGCGTACTCGGGTTTGCGGCGCTGCCGGTTGCAGGAACAGGTCGATGTCTCCGTTGCTGTCTGGGATTGCGATACGATGCTCTAGTCCGCTAGCCTGACCGGTGTCGTGCGCGCGCACCAGGTCGAGGCTGCCGGGACGCCACGCATCTGCCCCGGTCGCATCCGCGAGCCAGTGCACCTGCACCGGACCGCTCACGGTGATGTCTCCGCTACCGCTCGTCCAGTCGACGCGCAACTGGCCCTGAGCGGGAACCATCTGGAACAGTCCGTGGATGCTGGCAGTGACCGGCTGGGTGGCAGAGTTCTCCAGCAACAGGCTTCCACTCGCGGATGGTAGGCTGAAGTTACGTCCGACGAACGAACCGGTATCATCCGGCCACATCGTCGAGCCAGCAGCCGAACCGGATTCGGCGGCATCAGACCCCCATTGCAGCAGCAGTCGACCCGGAGCGCTACTGCGCAACTCGAGCACATCTCCTGAGCCTGCATCCCAGGTGTTGCTCCATGCAGCCGTACTCCCGCTGGTGGCCCCACTACCGGATTGTCCCCCGATGGTCCATTCGATGCTCGCAGGCCGTGCCGTCACCAGATGGGCACTGACAGCCCCCCC
>CALCOR010000206.1 GCA_937897085.1 uncultured euryarchaeote
AATCTGTTCGGTACCGCTCCCGATGGATTCCTGCCGGAATGGCAAGGTAGCTTCTACCTCATCTTCGGGCTGATCTACACCGGCGTCATGTTCGTTCTGACCGTACTCTACCAGAGGGCGTTCATCTACGTGGTGACCGACAAGAACGTCTACATCAAGAAGGAGTTCTTGAAGATCCTCGATACCAGTGGAGACACAATCCAGTTGGGCAGCATTGAGAACCTGAAGGTCGAGCGCAACCTCGTAGCACGTTTGCTCGGATACGGCAGTCTGCACGTCATCACCGCTTCTGGGATGGGACTCAGGGAGGAGAGCGTCTCGATTGGGGCGGCATCGGTCGCTGACATCGGGGAAGCGGCCTCCGATGAGAAGCGAAACATGGTCATCCGCATCCTACGAGTGTTAGTCTTCCTGATTCGTCTTCAACGCACGCGTACGGTTGTTGACACGGATCCCGAGGATTGTTTCTATGGAATCAGAAAGCCTGAGCGGGTGCAGAAGTTGATCAATGAACTGCGCACGATGCCTAGAGCGGAGTCAGATGATGAGCCAGCCGCCGTAACGTCACAGGCAGAAGAAGCCTCGCCTGAATAGGCTCTCAACGATCTGCTGAATTGATTGAATCCGGCCTAGCGTGGGCTTGATATCGAGTGAGCGTCGAGCGGGCTACAGTAGGAGGGGCTGAGATGAGCGAGGCGAAGATGCAGCAAGCGGCCGAAGCGATGGCCGCAGGAGATTTCGTCGCCGCGATGGCAATCTTCGACGAGGTGCGCGAGGCCGACGACGACAACGCCGACGCGCACTATGGATGGGCGGATGCAGCGTTCATGCGGATGACCATCGACATGGAGGAAGATGTTCCCGCAGCACTCATCATGCGCGGCTACAAGCGCGCGATGTCCCTCGATGAGGAGAACCTGGAGTACGTCGCCGGATTCGCCGGATTCTGCCTCGACTGTGGCAGGCTGCCGATGGCGGTCAAGGAGTATTCCCGACTGCAGAAGATGGCCGAACTGCAGGAACTAGATGTCAATGACATGCTCTACGAGGCCGCTGCCCGTCTAGTCGAGGCGGTAGAACGTCTCGACCGTAACGCTCCAGTCGCCCAGCCCCTGCTTGCACAGGCGCTCGGATGGGCTGTCACAGGCCTCGGATTCACCCCCGAGGAAGCAGCGGCGCTGCTGTCTGGAGATTGAGCCGAGAGGGTCGGATGACCTCAGATGTGGTAACGGTCGCATTCGCGGTCGGCTATCTCGGAGATTCGTTCCATGGTAGCCAGGTGCAGCCGGACGTGCGGACCGTCCAAGGTGATCTTCAGTCCGCACTCTCCGCACGCCGAATAACCTCGGAAGAGTCCGCGCGGATTCGCATGTCGAGCAGGACGGATGCCGGAGTACACGCGCGCATGAATGTGGGTTGCTGTGAACTTCCAGCCGCTGTGTGGGCTGACATGGGTGAAGATGGCTTCATCCGCATGATGAATGACGGACTCGACGAGTCTGTGGTCTGGTCGGCGATGGCGGTGGAGCCAGGCTGGAACCCGCGACCTGCACTCCGCCGCACCTACCGCTACCGTCTGGAGGCGCTGCGCGGATGGAACAGCAAGACCTCGGAAGAGGAGTTGTCGTCAGTGTTGTCCCTGTTCATCGGTGAGCATGATTTCACCGCGTTCGCTCGCATCGAGGAAGGCCGCTCACCCCTGCGTTGTGTCGAGAGTTGTCAGCCGTGGTCCGAAGCGGGACGTCTGGTGGGCTTCGAGATTGCTGCCGAGTCGTTCCTGTGGAATCAGGTCCGCCGAATCGCATGGGCGGTGGTACGAGTCCTGGCTGGCGACCTGTCTGCAACCTCAGTCAGCGAGTCGCTCGCTGCTGGAGAGGCGCGCGCCAATCTAGGCGTCGCATCGGCGCGCTGGCTGACCCTGTGGTCCATCGATCACGCGGAATTGTCAATCGCATCCAAGGATGTAGAGGCGGGCGACCTGCTCTCTGCTCCACCTGAAGATGCCGACGAGCGTGAGCTCCGGATGTGGCAGGCGACCGCCGAGATGGAGCAGAAACTGCTGCTCAGGCGTTGCTGGATGCAAGCACTGAGCAGGAGACGATGACCCTGTCACCGTCGGAGAGATCCAATGCCTCACGCAGGAAGGCGGATGCGATGACCTCCATCACTGCCACGTGCCGGGTGAGGTCTGGAATGAGGACCGCGCAGTCGAGGCGATTCTGCTCATCGTCTTCGCGGGCGATGTTTGCTAGGAATGCTGTGGCTCCGCCGAACGAACGGCCATCTCGTTCGAAACCATGGATCCGATGGGCCTCGATGTAACTGACATCGAGTTCCGCAGCCTCCTCCCTTACCCCTTCATCCAGTTCCTTAGATTCCATCCCCGCGGCATTCCTGAGGGCCGCGAAGCGCACCAGCGACTCGCCGGTCAGGTCGACGTTCAGGGTGCCCGGCCAAGCCCCAATCCCGAGTACCTGCTTGAACTGCTCCTGGTAGTGCGGCTGAGCCATGAATATGTGCGCCCTGCCAAGGCCACTGCTCACCTCACCGGAGATGTCCACGCCCCCCCCGAGGGGCTTCCGTTTATCCAAGATTCCGTGCTGTCCCGCTGACTTTCAGATGGTGAAAGTCATCGGTTGGCGTCCGATTTCCCACCCCAGCGCACGGAGGTGAGCAGACTCTGCGCTCTTCTCATCGTGCAGCGGGTTGCTGTGATTCATGTGAATGAAGATAATCTGCGGGTCTCCACGTCTGCGGTTGTCTAGTAGTTCAAGCGTCTCCTTCACAGGAGGATGACCTATTTCTCCCGCTTTACCCCCTAACTCAGAAGATGACCAGAAGGTCCCGTCGAGCAGCACGATGTCAGCCCGGAGCGAACGGAACCACGCCCGTGGGTCGTCGGCTCCGTGGATGTCGAGCGTCATCTCCCAGGAGTCGTGGTCGGGAAGGAACAGCAGACGGCGGTTCTCGCCGGCGAGCAGGAAGGCGTGCGTGTCGGTGTGCTCATCGCGATGTGGAACCTGGATTGGAGTCACAGACAGGCTCGGCACGATCTCGACCGGGACATCGGTGTCGAATGGATTGGGTGATAGATGGCCGTCGGAGATCAGCGGCCGCCACATCGGGTTCGCCTTGACGAAATCGAGCATTGATTTCGAGCAGTGCAAGGCGAGGTTCTGTATTCCCCACGCTTCGCAACCGAACTGTCCCAGACCCTCCACATGACCGAGATGGCCATGGGTCAACCAGACGGAGTCCAACTTGTTCAGTTGCCTACCATCGGCGGCCGCCCACAGGCTGAGTTGGGCGGACAGAGCGCGGGTCGCCTCAAACAGGTGCCGATCACCACGTGCATCGGTGACCCCCAGCGCAACCGGATGCCGAGTGCGCACGACCCCACCGTGCGGGTCCATGCAGCACTCATTGATGCATCCCGGCTGCGGCACCCCACCGTCTTGCGCGGTCCCGAGCAGAGTCACTGACGTGGCCGCCATCGGATGATGGATGAGCCGTTCCGCACATCATCCAACCGGTGAACGGCGGAGGGCGGAATTGCCAAATGGCCGAGGCCTCAACCGGAGGGCAGTGAGGTGTCAGCGTGGCGAAGGACATTCCGTGGATGAGCGATCGCTACTCAGAGTTGACAAATCAGAATCTACAGTGGGACCCCCCTACTCTTGAGTCGGCTTCCGAGGCGGAGTGCATCGTTGACGGCCAGCGGATGATCATGTTGTCCGCTAACAACTACCTCAATCTCACGACCCACCCGAAAGTCGTCGCGGCGATGGTGGAGGCGACCAAACGCTACGGCGCCGGAAGCGGCAGCGTTCGTGCTCTGAGCGGCACGATGGACATCCATCTGGAGGCGGAGGCGAAGGTGGCGGAATTCAAGGGAGTGGAAGCGTCGCTGATCTACTCCTCAGGCTACACAGCGAACGTCGGACTGATTCCCACCCTCGTGCGCGGCAAGGATGACGTGATCATCTCGGACGAGCTGAATCACGGCTCGATCATCGATGGCGTGCGGCTCACCAAGGCGTCTCGGGCGGTCTACCCGCACAATGACATGGCTGCGCTCGACCAGGTGCTGCGCGACCACTCCAAGAGTGAGCGGAAGTTGATCATCACCGATGGAGTGTTCAGCATGGACGGGGACAAGGCTCCACTGGACATCATCACCGCGCTTGCTGAGGAACATGACGCGATGGTGTTCGTCGACGACTGCCATGGCGAGGGGGTGCTCGGCGATGGCGGCCGTGGCATCGTCGACCATTTCGATCTGCAGGGGCGGGTCGATTTCGAGATTGGCTCGTTCTCCAAGGCTCTCGGCGTGCAGGGAGGCATCGTCGCTGGTTCCGAACAGATGCGCACTCACGCGTTGAATCACTCACGCTCCTGGTTGCTCTCTGGCAGCCAGCCCCCCGGTGTGGCTGCAGCACAGAAGGCAGCCATCGAGGTGCTGATGGAGGAGCCTGAACACCATGCGCGGCTGTGGGAGAACACCGACCGGTTCCGCAAGGAGATGGAGTCCCTGGGATTCGACCTCGGTCTGTCGACCACACCGATCATTCCGGTGATGTGCGGGGAGTCGGGCACGGCGAAAGCGCTGGCGGCGTCGCTGGGATCAGCGGGTGTGCTGGCGAGTGCAATCGTCTTCCCGATGGTCTCCAGAGATGGTGCGCGGGTGCGCAATCAGTTGTCGGCGGGACTCTCCGACGAGCAGTTGGAGCAGGTGCTGGAAGCCTACGAGGCGGCGGGCAAGGCAGCGCATCTGATCTGATCAATCGCCCAGGACATCGACGGTGCCGAGGGCTTCAACAACCTCTTCGAGTTCGATTTCGTCTTCGTGCGTTGCTGGCTTGACCTCCTCGGCACCGAACGGGTTGCGACCGTCCTCGAGCATCGTCAGCATTCGCCAGCGAGGAGCCCAAGAGAGGTGCACGTAGATTGGTCCGGGGATGACTAGGATGAACCAGCCCGCGAGTTCAGGGACGGGCGATGCGAACGATGACCAGTTGAGCAGCAGGATGGCGAAGCCGATGAACGGCATCGAGAACAGCAGCGCGCGGTTCGGTGAGATCGGAGGCCGGAGTACGATCTTGTTGATGAGTAGGGACATGTGAGCGACCAAGGCCAAGGCGAGCATCATCGTGAGACCTCTGAATCCGACGTCGCGCAACCAGGGCCAAGGATCCCAGCGACCTCCACCGGTGCCGAAGTCGTACGCATTGCCGATTGGTCCGGCGATGGCCAGCGAGATGAGCAGCGCGTAGAGAGCACCGATGAAGGCTGGGTGACTCAGGTGCAGGGGAAGCCGAGAGAACCGCTGGGAAAGTCCCCCGCCCTCGATGAGTTCCACCTGCTCCTCATCGAGCCCTTCCAGCCGGCTGCGCCAACCCTCCATGACGAGCGCAGGGGGCACCAGCGCTTTATTTTTCACACCGCCTCAGTTACCCTCATCATCGGGTTCCTTTGGTGGTGTGCGTCCCTTCAAGAGGCGGCGCAGCACCCCTTTCTGCGGCATCAGATCGCCCGGTGTCGGCTCCTCCCAGGTGCGTTCCTGGATATCCGAAGTTCCATCCTCCCGCAGACGCGCCGTCTCGAACGGATCATCGTCACCCACGGGCCGTGCTTGGGCCGCCGCCAGCATCTGCGCTTGATTAGCCAGATTCAGCACATTTTCCATTCGGTCGCCTCCGATTTTTCCTTCAGGCCACCTGCCAATAACGACCCCATCCGAGTCATCCTTGTGCACAGGGGTCTCTACATCCAGAGTCGGGGTGCGGATCCACAATCGTTCGTCAAGTTCCAGAACATGCCAGTTAACCGGGTCGCTGAACCAGACCGCGACTCTGATGTCCCCGGTCGCCTCGTCGCTGTCGTGCCAAGGATGGCCGTCCTCCAAAGCGATTAATTTCCCAGTGGTGTTCACCTTCCAGTCGATTTTCAAGAACAGGAACAACCATGCGAGAATCACGAAAGCGAAGCAGAAGATGTTCACACTCCAAGCAGGTCGCAGCAAGAGCGCGAAGACGATGCTGCCGAGCAGGAACGGGAGAGCGTAGTTGCCCTCGAGTTGCTTGCGCATATTCGGCCAAGTGAGGTATTGGTCCACCAGCAGGTCGAATCCCTTGGGCGGGTCTGGCAGGTTCATTGGCGTTCGATGTGGCGGCTCTGTCATCAAGTATGCTAATGCGTGACCAAGCCCGTTGTGTCCAGTCCCCAGATCAGCAAGGCCATCATGGCGGCTCCAATCAGCACCTGGACCAGCGCCTGCCTGCCCGTCTCGGAGTTGTGCACGTCAGGTAGCACGTCGACGGTCGCCACGTAAAGGAACGTGCCGCCGGCGAACAAGATGGCCAAGCCGAGCAGATGGGCATCGACATCCCCGAGCAGATATGCGGTCAGAAGAATCGTGATTGGTGTAGCTAGGCTGAACAGGAAAACGTCGCGCACAGCTCTATTCCGGTCCCGGCGCTCGTGCATGCTGAACACGCCTACGCTGAAGGCAGCAGGGACCTTGTGCGCCAGCACTGCGATGAACACCGACAGAGTCAGCACCAGTGAACCGGTCGAGATTGCCGCACCGATCGCCAGACCATCCGTCAGCGCATGGACACTGAGACCGATGACCACCGAATTAGCGTTCGTCGGATGGTGAACGTGGTCGTGTCCGTGCTCGTGTTCGTGATCGTGGTGCTCCTCGTGGATGTCGTGTCCGAATCCGAGCGCTTCGAGCAGCAGCATGGCAAGGAAACCAGCGAGCACCGCGCCACCGATGAGCAGCGGTTCGATGTCTCCCTCCTTGGCGATATCGAACCCCTCCGGGATGGCGACGAGCAGTGCTGATGCGAGCAGCACGCCGGCTGCCAGTCCAGTCAGCCAGGTGAGCAGGTTCTGCTGGTCTGCGACCTTGCGCCAGAGGGGGACGACGCCGGCGATGAAGGCGGCGGCGAAGGTGACTGCAGCGAGCGCCAGAGGGCTTTCGAGAAGCACCATTGAGGCCGGGGAGAAAGGTGGAGATGATGAACAATCCCGTGGGTTCTGGGATCATCAGCAGACGTAGGGCATCAAATACTACGCGACGACGCCGGAGCACATGCTTCCAGACACCCTGATGGACATGCAACCCGAGGAATGCATCGCGTATGCCGAGATCATGGCGGCTGTGGCAACCTGTGACGGCAAATTCACTTCAGAGGAGATGAGCGCCTACGAAGCGCGCACAGCGTCCCTGTTGGTACAGCCCTATGTGCGGGAGAGACTCCAAGGCATGGTGGACGAGAAGATTGACCTCGACTCTTATCTGAATTCGCTTTCATCTCATGGATTGAAACTCGTACTGCGAGACTCCATCCTGATGGCGGCCTGCGACGGAAGATACGTCGATGAGGAGTTGAAGATCATCGGCAGGATTGCTTCAGCAGCAGGGGTTGACGAGGGAACGCTGAACCAACTCTACAGTTGGGTGCTCGAGGGATGGGCGTGGCACCACCGCGGCCACCAGATGCTCGGGTTGGAGCACGCGCAGATATCCACCTAGTGAGCACCCTCGAAGATCTTGCCCGCGGTATGCCGGGGACTGAGATTTCGTATCCTTGCGCCTGCGCTGCATGCCATCCTTGAAGAGGGGGCCGAGCAAGCCGCGACGCTGAGAGAGCATGGCGGAATTTCCGGATGGCCGCGTACGCGAGGTGCGCAGGGGCGGAGCAGGAGTGCTCGAACTGCTGCTTCTGGACCTCTCCCGGGAGCAGGCGGATGGATACATCAGGGTCGAGAGACAGGGAGAGGTAGCCCGAGTGGGCCAACTCGTCCTCAGTGCAGGACGATTGGTGATGTGCCTGCACGAGGCAGATGAACTGAACATGGGGCGTCACGCGCTCGAGGAGCTGCGCGCCGATGCCGCATCCGATGATAGCAGGTTGTCGATTCATGACGAGGTCGACCTCGAGGTGGTGTTCGACCTGCACCCTGAAGCAAGACTGCATCTGGATGACGATGTAGGCGCCTCGGGAGACCGGATCGAAGGATGGGAGGACACCGGGTCATCGCTGACTTGGTGGCAGCAGCGGGGCCAGACCGAGTGGATCCGCCCGAAGACAGATGCCGAACTGGAGTCTGAACGGGGCGAGAAAGAGGATAGGGGCCCGACCGTTCCGCGAACGCACACTCCGGGGGAGGAAGTGGAGCCGGGATACTGCTACCTGGTTGATTGCATATCTCCTGACGACAGCCTGACGCTTGTTCGCCATCTGGCCGCCATCGGTCACCCTGCTCTTGTGATATCTCGCCAACCCCCGGCACGTCTGGTCTCCGAACACGGTCTCGATGAGAGTGATTGCCGCTGGCTTACCGAGCAGACAGGCCGAATCAAGGGGGTACGCGATGTTTCTCCCGCATCGGTGGGGCGCGAACTCGAGTCGTTCATGGCCGCTACCCAGCGGGCAGTGTTGCTGCTCGACGGCTTGGAATTCCTATCTGGAGTACATGGATTCGAGCGGATGCTCGGGATGCTGCACAGCGTGCTCGACACCGTCCAATCATCGGACCATGTGTTGTTCATCCCTGCCGACTTGGAGGCTTGGGACCCTCGTCAGCGGGGACTGCTGCTACGAGAACTCGACGGTCTTCCCGCCGAACGCGTCCAACTGTGGTCAGCGCACCCTGCAGATGTCGAAGGGCATGGTTTCTGCCAGCAGGAAGGCATCTTCAGGCGCCCAGCAGAAGCTCCCGACCTGAACGCGGCGCGCGTCGAGTTCCAAGACCTGTCCGAACGGCTGACCGCTGAGGCTGAGGCTGAGGCGGCACTCGCACACGAAGCGGAGTCGGCAGAGGAGGAGAAACTGGAATCCATTGCGTCGGAGCCAGAACCCGCAGACCAGTTCTCGATGCGCAACCTGATCGACGAGTGGAAGCAGGAACAGGTGAGCGATGCTCCGGTGGTTGCCGAGCCTGAGCCGGAGGAGATTGAACAGGCTCCCGAAGTTGAACACACAGATGCTGGGCAGTTGCCTGAGTGGGCGACTACGCCATCACTGAACATGATGGTCGAGGAGGAGGGGGAGTCAGCCCCCGTCATCGAATCCGTCGCTGACGTGAAACAGGATGACGAGGAGGTCGAACCTGAGCAGCTGAGCGTTCTTCGTCAACCCACCTTGGACCATCGCCCGCGCCAACCCGCACGCGGAACCCGCCGCCGAGCACCATCAGCGCGCTCTCTGGGGGTGTCAGCGATTGCCACCGCCGCTGCGACGAGTGAAGAAGTGCCCGAACTCGCACCTGCGGAGCCTCCGGATGCAGGAATCAGCCAAGCATCACTCACTGCTGCAGGTGACCGCGCAACTCATGTCGATGTGCTCGAGGGGCCAGCGGATCCGGATATCTTCTCCGTCTCGGGACTGGATGCGGCAGTTAGGGGAGCCAGAGGTCTTGAAGCCGCGCTGCAAGAGCCCCATATTCCCAACTCATCGGAGGTGCACGTCGGTTCGTGGAACGCGGCCGCCATCACGGCTGGCGATGCTCGAGACTCTGAGCAGAGGCCTGACATGGATGAGAATCCGGCAGCGCGCCATGTGGCTGCGCGCGGTCAGCAGACGCGCAGCCTAACGCAGTTTCTTGCAGGCAAGGAGATTGAAGCGCTCTGGTATGATCGCATCAAGACCGTGCGGATGACAGGAATCAGCGGGGGTATCCTCGACCGGCTGAGGGAACTCTCTGACCGAGGTCATCCCGTCAAGGAACTAGTCAACAGAATCGAGGCGGACATGGATGAAGGAATAGCCCTGCTCAGCGAATACGAACGGCGAGCGGAGCAAGCGACACGTTTGCTCGCCAACCTAGGTGAATTGGAATCTAAGGGTGTCATTGACCCGGATAGTGGTGTCCGAATGCGTACGGTCATCATCTCCTTGGAAGACTTGGACCGTTTGGACAAGTTGTTCGAAGACTTGCAGGAATGAACCCGGAAACCGGACATTCCAGCGTCCCGGTCATGCTTATCGTATGGATGCCCCCAGCAGCAGCATCCACCGCGGGCCAGAAGGAGTTGCCATGTCGAGACGTACCGCGCTGCAGGAGCAGTTGGAGAGAAGTCGCCGGCTGCTCTCCACGCGTGGCCAAGATGATGCTGGTGCGGACCAGGAGCGTGAACCACCGGCCCCCTCTCTAGGAGATTTCATCCGTAGTCGCCATCGACCCCCAGCAGAGGTCGAGGAGGGTGGAATGTTCGACGACCTTCCCTCAGCGCGAGGCCGGGGCAGCGTTGTTGCTGAGCGCATCAGGAGGATGCGCGAGCAGGCAGGTGAGTCGCGTTCTGTTCCCGTTGATGCTCCGTTATGGAGCGCGGCCGAAGACGATGTGGTAGGGGGAGGTCGGGACCCGGCGATGCCCATCTGGAGGCAGGTGATGTCGCATCAGGAAACACTGGAGAGACCCGATGATGGTGCGCGCAGTGCTCACGCGCGCGCCCTCGGCCACACCTCATCAGCCCCATCTCCTCTACAGCCGACCGTGCACGAACTGGCACACTCACGCGCTTCACTGGAGTGGCCTCCTCTGCTCGTCTTCAACGAGCAGTATGACTGGAGAAACTGGCAGGTAGGTCCGGAGAATCGGATGGCGACTACCGCAGCGCGCGAGGTTCTGCTGCACACAGGCACGCGGATGAACCCATTGCTGGTGACCGGTCCCGCGGGATGCGGTAAGAGTCACTTGGTGTGGGCTCTTGGTGAATCGTTGCAGACCTCCTCGCCGAACCTCGATGTACGGCTTATTTCGAGTGCAACCATGGTCTCTGGAGAACTTCCCGAAGGATGGGAATCAACCATCCAGGGATGTGCTGCGTTGCTTGTCGACGACCTCGACGTGATCTGTGAGGATCGCGAGGCCGCTTCGAGACTGGGGCACATGCTTGACTGGGCGCTCAATCTCGGTGTACAGGTGGTCCTGACCGCTGAATCTGAGTCAGTGGCTGAAACCTCTGTCCCTAACCTCTCGCTGGCACTGTCCGGCGCGGTGACGATTTCGCTCTCTCTCCCCGAAGCTCCCACCCTGCTGCTGATGCTGCGCAGACGCACTCTCAGGCGCGGTATTGCACTGTCCGACGACCAGTTGAGCGCGGTGGTCGTTCATTCTGGGCTGGACTGGAGGCGCTGCACGGCTGGCTTCGAGACGGTGGCGCTCGCCATCGAAGCGGGGTCGGATCCGCTCGACGCAGACGACGTGCGCATGCTGCTCGAAGGGGGTGAATTGCCGCTGCGCGGCGATGGAGGTCTGCTTGAGTGGGACGCCGAACTCACCGGTCAACGCATCGTGAGCGACGCGCTCGACCATGTGTTGCCGCAGGAGACGGAACTGGAGATAGATCTGGAGAGCCGCTTCACGAGCAGCGCCGATGACTACCAGCCGCCGGACCTGCTTCCTGATTCGAGCGAGTCGGCGGTCGATTCGCTGCTCGAGCGGCATCTCGGCCGGGAACGGGAAGCGCTTGAGGAGATCAGGGCGAGGCGGCGATTAGCCGAGGACCCCCCCACACCAGAGGTGCCCGGAGGTGACACGCGCACTGTCGAGATGATCAGCGATGGGACGCTGGACCAGATAGAATCCCGCCTCAGGCGGCACCAGGATGAATTGGAGAGCCTGCAACTGGAGATGGAGGAGATATCTCTGGACATCGACAGAGCGACGCCATCCGAACTGGCTGAGATGGCTGATAGGATGCTGGATATCGACCGCAAACTGTCGAGACTCAGTAGGCTGGAACCGGGCGAGGAGTCGGCGCCCAGGCGTCGCCCGGAACGTCCGTATGACTTCTCTGAATTCGACGAGTACACACCAGAAGGAGAGTGGGACATTGATGAGGAGGGCGTCAGCGCCGACCACCTTCTGGGTGAGAGAGCTATCCTGCGCCCGGTGCGCATCCTCGTTCCCGACGAAGAGGAATAATCTACAACGTGAGTACTTCGTTCAGGTAGATTGTCGAAACCCGCGTTCGGCGTGAGCGTCGGCGTCCAGATGCAGGCGGATGGCGTCGCCATCGACGAGGATTGCGTCGGGATGGTCGATTCCAGGACAGAGTCGCTTCGTCTTCCCCCAGGAGCGATCTGAGACCATGTTCTCCTTCCAGAACGGGAACGCCGAGCATTGCGCCGGTTTCGACTTGTAGACGGTACAGCGCTTGGCATCATCTAGGTAGATGCAGGTGCTCGTCTCTCTGCTCGACTCGAGTACCCAGCGGCCATCACCCACTCGTCTCGCGTCTCGAGCCAACCACTCAGAGCGCGTGAGTTGGTGATGCTCCGCCAAGCGGTCTGCGTCTTCCTCGGAGAGGTAGACGATTCCTTCAGGTTCGTCGCAGCAGCGGCCGCAGTCGGGCAGGCAGGTGAATTGGACGCCTGCCGCCCACCAGTCGTCATCGCGGTCACGAAACATTCGCTGCCAGCGCGCCACTGCCTCACCGGACATGTGCGGTCTTGCCCCACACTTCAGCAGTTCGCGTGGTCAGGGGTCTTGAGGACGGTCTCGATGAGGCTGAAACAGCGTCGCACTTATACGCCCTGCATTCTTGTCCGGAAACCCCGCAGGAGGATTGGACCAAGTGACCGAAGAAGAAGCACCTGAGACGATCTTCGAGCTCAATGAATCCCATCTCAACACCGGCTTGCGCGGTATCCCCGTCGGAACATGCCGGACTTCATTCGTCGATCCGCACAAGGGTGTACACTACGTCGGTTATCCGGTGGGTGATCTCTCCGACATGGACCCCACGGACATCATCTACATGCTGTTCGAGAAGCGATTGCCCAACCGTCAGGAGTCGCAGGACTTCCGCAACGAGATGATCGGGCGCGCCGAGGACATGCCGACCGGCGCCCTGCGCGTGCTCGAGGCGATGACACCCAGCAGCGGTCACCCGATGGACTGGCTGTCCGTCGGTATCCAGGCACTGGGAATCGCCGACACCACAGGGGATGTGCGGTCGGACGGACTCAACCTGATCGCCCGCATGCCGGAACTCATGGCAGCCATCTTCCGTCTGCGCGGTGGCAGGGGACTAATCGGCAGGCCGAGCGAGCCGTCGCGCGGGATGGTGGAGAATTTCGTTCACCTGTTGGGCGAGAACGATGAGAGTGCAGAGCGGATAATCAGAGTGCTGCGCTCGTTCCTCATCCTGCACATGGATCACGGCGGAGGCAACCTCTCGACCTTCTCCGGCAAGGCCGTGGCCAGCGGCCGGGCGAGCCTGTATGCCTCGATGGCGAGCGCGATGAACGCTCTCTCAGGCCCGTTGCATGGGCGGGCGAACCAGTCGTGTCTGGAGTTCGTGCAGCGTATCGGGACATCCGACCCTGAAGAGGTCGAGAAGTTCGTGCGCACAGAACTCGCCGCCAAGCGACCGATTTACGGATTCGGCCACGCAGTGCTTCGTTCAGAAGACCCGCGCGCGGCCGCACTGATTTCCATCGGCGAGGAAGTCTGCCCCGGCGACGAGAATCTCGCCATCGTGAGCACCCTGCGCGAGGTGGCACCCAAGGTGCTGTCTGAGAACCCGAAGATCAGCAATCCGAACGCAAATGTGGATATCGCCTCGGGCTCGCTCCTCTACGCCGTCGGCTTCCACAAGCCGGCATACTACACGACCTTCTTCGGATGGGCTCGGGTGGTCGGTATCAGCGCCCAGATCCGTGATGAGCGCAACGCCCGCGGCGGCAAGGGAGTTCCCATCTACCGCCCCAAGTATATCCCAGTCGATCAGCCGCATCGCCGCCTCGAGTGATACTGTTCACTCGTTGCCGTGTGTCTTTCCCGCTCCGCGATGCCCGACGATTCTCACGGCCTCCCAGGGCATCCTGTCTGAGCCTGAATCGGCGGCCAATTCGTCTAGGGTTCTTCCCCAGCGCCAACGGGTGCGCCAACCTTCGAGCAGGTCACGCCGCTCTCCGTCAGAAAGTTCGTGCCACGGGGATACCTGCTGTTCCAGTTCAGCTAGGACGCTGGCATGGTCGTCAGCGTCGGCTCGATCGAGTGTGGCTGTGACATCAGCGTCGAGTGGTTGTGTTGCCGGACGTGGCCAGCGTGGTTCGCCATTCGGATAGGTGACGAACTCGGGCGAGGTTTGGTCGGTCAGGCAGGTTAGTCCGGCGTTGAGCAAGTCAGGTTCACAGTCGGGTGTGGTGGGCCAGACGTAGAACGGGAAGCCTGCGCGAGTATCAGTGAGACGCTGCAGACCTTTCCCGTGGAGTGATACGGTCCGGCCGAGAGTGAGCAGGTTATTCGGCGGCGTGAGATAGTCGAGCGCGCACGGAACCATCGGCGCACCCAGTCGTTGCTGCCAACGCATCAGGCGTGGGAGAGAGTTGGTGACGAATGAGGGAATGGCAACGAATCGTTTGACACGGGAACTACCCCATTCTCGGATGCGCGGGAACAGCCTCGCCAGTGGAATACGGGAGTCTGCAGCCTTCCCGGCCTGCAGGATGTGCGGGTCGAACGAGTAGATGACGGCATTACTCGTGGGCAGATCCAGCGGCGCCAGCAGGTCGTTCACCTGCCGCGCCATCTCTGTGAGGTACGCTAGGCGCGCCTTCCCCTCGCGCCAACCGCCAGCGATTCCGGCGCTCGGATGCGGCGACTTCAACTCGAGGCATACCACCTTCGCCTGCGTCTGCCAACGTTCAGAGAATGCCGCTTGATTCACCAGTTCAGAGAACAGTTCGATACCCGATTCAGCCAGTTCGGCGGCGGTGTTCAACTCCACCCACGCAGATCGACCCTGTAGTTCGGCAGGAGTCTGCTTGAGTTTCGCATCGTGCTGCAGCATCAGTTCGCCATCACTCGACAGGCGCAGGTCGAGTTCCACGCCGTCGTGGTGCTCCATTCCATGGATATGGGCCGCGATGCTGTTCTCTGGCGGTTGCTCCCATGCCATGGTGTTCCCTGCTTTCCGGTCGGTAGTTTGGTTCTTGAAGCCGTTCCCGGCAACTTGCTGGGGTGTCTAGTGGCTGGGGCAACTGTATTGAGGCGTCTCAGCAGGTGCGCGGACGGGCGAGTGTATGACGGAGACGACGGCGGAGGAAAAGGCACGAGCGGTGCGCGGATACTGTTTCTATGACTGGGGTAAGTCATCTTTTGAGACCAGCGTCGTCACGGCTATCCTACCAGCATGGTTTGCATACCTCTTCCTCGAAGCGAATGGACTGACGACCAACATCATCGGCATGGAGATGACCTCGGACGCGGTCTGGTCGTATTCGATCACCATCGCCGCGCTGTTCGTCGCCGTGTTGAGTCCGTCATTCGGCATCATAGCTGACCGGCGCGCCATCAAGATGTGGTGGCTGAAAATCCTCACTTGGATTGGTGCCGGTGGCACCTTCATGCTTGCGTTCGCACTGTTTTTCTCACTGTCATTCCAATGGGTCTGGTTGCTGGTGATGTTCGTGCTGGCGAACGTCGGGCTCAATGGTGCGGGCGTGTTCTACAACGCGCTGCTGCCGCACATGGGCGAAGATGACGAGATGGATGCAATCTCCAACAGGGCGTTCGCCTACGGCTACTTGGGTGGCGGTCTGCTGCTCCTGGTTCATCTCGGCATGGTGATGCTGCTCGAAGGCACCTGGGTCATTCCATTCTGCATGGCCACCGCCGGTCTCTGGTGGTTCGGCTTCGCGACGTTGACGTTCGCGTGGGTGCCAGAGCCGCACATAGAGAATGAACTCGACAGCCTCACGGTGAAGGAGTCGGCGACGATTGCAGTCACAGAACTGAAGAAGACGCTCAGCGAGGTGGGCAACTTCCGCACGCTGGTCATCTACATGATCGCTTACTTCTTCTTCATCGACGGGATCAATTCTGTCACCTCGCTCGCCGGCATCTACGCCGTCACAGTGCTCGGAATCTCGGTCACCGGACTGATAGTGACCATCCTCATCATCCAGTTCGTGGCTGCTCCTTGCGCCATCGCATTCACGAAACTGGCGGGCGCATGGGGCACCAAGAAGGCGCTGACAGCCGCGCTGGTCGGTTGGTGCGTGGTGATCATCGGTGCGCTGTCGTTCGCACCATTGCAGTTGGACGCGCATGATGAGTACGGCATACAGTACGATTGGGATGAGAGCGCTGATGCGTATGTCGTCGTGGTGAATTCAGGAATCAGTGCCCTGTCTCAGGATGATGATGAACAGGCTTGGGTCCAAGAATGGGGCGATGTCGTTCCCACGGAGTTGAACGAGAAGATCACCGAATCGAGTGCTGTCAAATGGGCCACTGATGACGATAATGAGCCGGAGCCGAAGACACTCGCCTCCGGTTCGGAGAACCGGATAACTGGCTTCGCGGCGTCGATAGTCGATACGCGCTACAGTTTGAGCATCAGCGAGGGGCCACTCTCCGACACGACAACTCTGGGAGTCGACCACCCAACGAGTCTGGGCGACGGTTCACTTGATTTCATCCCGATGAAAGTCAGGGACATTCTATGGCAGCCTCTTGGGATGTCGGTGTTCTTCCAGTGGCTGCTGCTCGGTGTGATGGCTGGTGCACTGCTCGGCGGCTCGCAAGGGTTGGCGCGCAGCTTGTTCGGACAGATGGTGC
>CALCOR010000207.1 GCA_937897085.1 uncultured euryarchaeote
CCTGCATGCATCGGACGGAATCGTCACCGGTCAGGTCGAATATCCGCTGCTCCACCGCGGCGATGTCGTAGAATCGGTGTCCAGAGTTCTCTCGGAACACTACCAGTCACGCAGGCCGCCGCGCACGGTGCTGACCCCGGCTCCGCTCGGAGACTGGCTCGACCAGTGGATCCAGGAGAGACGGCGCGGCGCCGTCGAGGTGCGCGTGCCCATGCGCGGCGAATTGGCGACTCTGCGCAGGTTGGCCGACCAGAATGCGGAGGTGCAGGTGCAGAGGTCGGCAGAATCCAGGCAGCCGGGATCGCTCGAACAGCGTGCAGCGGACGAGTGCGCGAAACTTCTGGGCGTGGGGGCACTGGACAATGTTGTCTGCTTCGACATGGCTCAACTACAGGGCGACGAACGGGTGGGCGCGTGCGTGACCCTCAGGAATGGCAGACCGGACAAGAAGGCCTACCGGACTTACACCGTGAAATCTGACGCTCCCGATGACCTGCGCATGATGCGCGAAGTGGTCGAACGTTGGCTCAAACGTCAGGACGAATGGCCTGACCTGCTACTGCTCGACGGAGGAGAGACTCACCTCTCCATGATTCACGACCTGCTCACCGAGCACGGGCTCGTTGACAGAATCCCACTCGCCGCCCTCGCCAAACGGGAGGAGACCCTCTATCGCCCGGGCTCAGACCCGCTGGTGCTCGACCGCACAGGCAGGCTGCTGGTGTTCGCCCGCGACGAGGCGCATCGCTTCGTGAACACCTTCCATCGCAAGCGCAGGGCGAAGTCGACGCTCAGGGATCCATTGGAGGAGGTGCCGGGCCTCGGCGCCAAGAAACTGCAGGCGCTGCTCAGGCAGTTCGGCGGCCGCAAAGGAATCGACCACGCTAGTGTGAAGGAGCTCAAGCAGACTCCTGGGATTGGTCCGGCGCTCGCCAACCGCATCCACGAACATCTCCACCCGTGAATCGTCACCTTCCAGTACATTGATGCGGAGTCATGCTCAGCATTGACGCGTGAACAGACGACGACTGATGACCACCGTGCTCGGCCTGTTGCTGTGTTCGGCGTTAGTTTTCAGCGGCTGCATCGCCGAATCGGACGTCGATGACGATGACGACAAGGAGTGCGAGGATTGGGCCTATTGGAACAATAACGGCTCGACCGAAGGCTGCCCGTACGCCGACGATGACGATGGCCGCTTTCTCGGCTCTCCTGTGTGGTTCCAGGTCACAAGCGCAGTTGGCATGCTCGGTATCGCCGCAATTGCGCTCTCCCGCCGCGCGACAGATTGAAACGCCACCCGTCCACGAACGCATGTGGCCGAGTCACCCCAGTTGTCCGACGAGGAGCAGGAATGGCTGCACGCGGGAATCGCGCTGTTCGATTCCGGCCGCTTCTGGGATGCACACGAGGCGTGGGAGGATCTGTGGAAGTCACTCGGAGCGCGTCAGGCGGACCCACTCCACGTCCGCGGAATCCAGGGGCTGATCCAGTGCGCCGCCGTGCTACTCAAGGTGGAGGAGAGGAACAGCAGGGGCGTCGTCAACCTGTGGGCCAAACTGACCGACAAACTGGGCACACCGGACGAACCGAGACTCGACCATCTCTGGGAGATCGACGTCCGAGAACTCCTGAACGACTTGCATCCATTCGTCGAAGATGCAGCCACTGAATACCCTGCTTGGGCACTCGACCCGACCAGCGTCAAACTCCGCCGTTCCGCCGAGTGAAAAGGACTTCGAAGTCTGATGACGACGATCCGAATGGAGTCTCAGATCTCAGCGCCGATGAGGGTGCGGGTGTCGCTGATCCCTTCCAGCGGCCGAATGTCCTCGATGATGCAGCGTGTGAGCGACACTTCGTCGTCCGCCTCGATCTTAGCGATGACATCGAACTCGCCGAACACGCCCCAGCGACCGGTGACCAACTCGATGGCGTCTAGCGCGTCGCGCACCGTTCGCTCAAATCCCGCCCGAGTCGTGATCAACACAAATCCCACGGCCATCTCGCCACCTCAGAAGTCCACCGCGATCAGAGTCTGCGATTCCAGCACGCCGTCGATGCTGCGCAACTTTTCGATGAGCAGCATCGTCAACTCCTTCGGGTCCGCGCACTTTACGCACGCGAGCAGGTCGTACTCCCCGTAAAGGGCGTGCGTCTCCACTATCTGGTCAAGTTCAGACAGAGCCAGGTAGACGTCTCGCTCCCGCGAAGGCTCGGTCTTGAACAGCACGAATGCAGTGTTCACGAAGGCCGTCGACCCACGACTCCATGATAACACATTCCGTTCATGAAACAGGGTTCACCCGGAGGGGGGGGCGTGCATCACAGCATGCGCGAGCCGAACGTTTGGGCGGGCCTATGGTGGGTGATTCGTCGTGGAATCAGGGGTTTTCTCAGGCGGGAATGGGTTTATTGCCACAGACCCCCATGTGCGCCCATGGCGAATGTCTCAGGCGGAGACGTGGTCGACCGCTTGGGCGGCAAGGACCTGAACAAGGACGGGCGCATCGTCAACCTGGCAATCGTCGGCTCCAGCCGCTTCTACGACTACGGGCTCGTCGAGGAGGCGATCGAGGAGTGGATCGGATTGGAGGCCAACCCGGATCTGGTGATCGTCGGCGGCGCTAGCGGCGTCGATTACCTCGCCGAGCGCTGGTGCGACAACAACAACGTCGACATCGCCGTGTTCTCCGAGGAATGGATCAACCCGCGCGGAGGGCTAGAGGATGCGGGAAGGCAAGAGGCAGCCACATCGCTGACACACCAGATTCTCGATGCAGCCACACACATCCTTGCCTTCCCCTCACCGACGAGCAAATGGACACGTATCATCATCGACTTGGCACAGGAGCGCGGTATCCCGTTGATTGTGCACGAAGTCGAGTGAACAGCCTCGATGCAATCGGGGGAACCATCAAACAAGGAAGGTCGCGGGTGGGCGCCCATGCAGGCGAGCGCGAGCGCGAGATGTGCCTTCGCCCTGATGGCTCTGATGCTGATGAGCAGTCTGCTCGGACTCGCCCCTGCTGCGCAGGTGGCACAGCCGAACGATGCGGCGCTCATACCTGAGGTTCAGCTGGCTGGTGGAAGGGCGCTCACCGTCTGGTCTGGAACGGTCATGGTGAATGGGGATTACACCGTGGCGTCTGGTGATGAACTGCGCATCCAAGCGGGCGCCGACATCCAGATGGGACCGGGTGTCAGGATCTACGTCGACGGCAAGTTGACCGCTCATGGCACGGCAGCCAATCCGGTCACGGTCAGTGTCCAACAGGCATTCATCTGGCATGACGGCTTCCAGTTCAACGCCACGAGCCGTGGTCGAGGAAGCCACCTCCAGAACATGACCATCAGCGACGCTCAGTATGGAATCACGATCTACGATTCCAACCCGGTCATCGACGACCTCTACCTGGACAACCCCGACTACGTAGGCATCGACATGTTCAACTCGGCCAGTCCGATCATCCGCCGACTCACGGTTCAGGATGGGGGACAGGATGTCCACGGAGCAGAAACGCATTGGCGCTATGGCATCGGTATGTCAGTTGGTGTCGGCAGCGCGCCGTTCGTCCAAGGAGCCAACTTCGACAATCTGGTCACGCGCGCCGTATCCTACTGGAGAGGCAGTGGCGGTGTAATGCGCGACCTGAATATCAGCAACATCTCCGGAGCAACCCTGAACATCTCGGCTGGCATCTACGTCGATGATTCACTACCGCTGTTCGAGGATGTCTCGATTACCGGCAGTGACCACGGTGTCTACGTCATGCACACGATGGACAACATGACCACTAGGCCGGTGTTTCGGCGTATCACCATCGAGGACAGCCAGTTCCGCGGGGTGAAGATAGAGAAGGAGGATCACTGGAACTTCACTACCTACATGATGGCCCGTTTCCATGATCTGGAGGTCTCAGGAACGGGTGGCCCGGGAGCGCGCACTCCAGGACTGGCGACCGCTGCCATCGAACTCAACACCAGCGGTGGTTGGTTCGAGAACGTCAACATACACGACAACCCTGTGAACGGGGTCAAGCTCTACATGACCGACCCGTCTACGACCTTCGTCAACACGACCATCACCTCCAGTGGCGCAAGCATGGGTGGAACCCACAACATGGCGGGCTTCTACAGCAGGAGCAGCAACAACGGCGGTCCGACGCTCCAGAATCTGGCCGTTTCTGATTCTCCGGGCAGTGGCATCTTCATCACGAAGGGGTCAATCAGCGGCTCTGACTGGTACAGCCACGACAACGACGCTGAGGGCGTCTACATACGCGAGATGTTTCCCAACGTGGACGGCATCACGGTCGAGAACAACGGTCATTCCGGCATTCGCGTCTACGATTCCAAGCAGGTCTGGCTCTCCAATGTGACCAGCAGCAACAACGGCATCTCCGCGACCTCGCCCGACCAAGGCGCCGGTCTGGTGTTCATCAAGTCCAACGACGTGATGAGCGCGGGCAACATAGTTCGCTGCAGCGGCTGCAGTTCCACCGGCGATGCGTGGGGTGGCGTCTACATCGTGGACAGCATCGACCTCAGGTTGGAGGACCTTGCGGTGCATGACCCAGGCAACGGCCAGCCGGCGATTCAGGCGGACAATGATGGCATGATCTGGAACGGATATCTGGAGATTCTCGGCGCTGACATCTGGATGAACTCCTCCTCGACCCCGGCCATCGACCTGAACGTCGTCGATGCGCGTATCGATGGTCTGACGCTGATGACGAGCAATCATACCGGATTGAACTGGCTGGGTTCCGCAGTTCCTTCCGCACTCTCGAACAGCACGCTGCGTGGCCAGGACTGCTTGACGCTCGCTTCGATGCCGCTGCTCGAATCTTGGAATCTCAACCTGCACGCGGACTGCATGGGAACGGTGAGCATCATCGAGAGCGAGGTCAATCTCACCGGTTCCAGTTCCGCCTCCGGAGCGGTGAGCATAGGTCCGAACACGCACTTGCGCCTGATCTCCACGCATCCTCTGCAGCCGTCCACGATTCCCAGCAGTTCAACGGTGGACCACATGCAGTACGTCCATCTCTGGGCGGTCAACCAGAATGGACATGCGCTGCCCAACGCAGCAGTGAATCTCTCGTTCTCACAGTACGAATCCGACCTCAACATGACCCTGCCGCGGTCGGGGAACGTCATGCTCGGTCCATTCATCGGCCAGCGGTTCGAGTCAACAGGAGCCAGCGCGATCACCGACCTGTGGGCCGGCTGCGAGTATGACAACACGAGCAACACCACCGGTCCACACGCCCTGAACTCCGACCTGCTGGTGCTGTGCACGCTCCTATTGGCCAACCAGCCGCCGTTCATCGTCTGGGATGAACCACTCAATGGGACGATTGTCAGCAGTGGTGCCCAACTGCTGTTCAACGCCAGCGCGTCATGGGATCTGGACGATGACCTGCTCTCATACAACTGGACGAGCAGCATCGATGGCGACATCGAGGCTGGCTGCGCGATGTCAGGCAACGGTTCACTGTTCTACGCCAACAGCGGTCCATCCTCAGTCTGCCCTGTGTCCGATGGAGTTCACCAATTCACGCTCGAGGTGTGTGACGACCAAGGTCACTGCGTCAGCGAGATGCGCACCATAGAACTGGCCAACATGCCTCCGGATATCGATGTCCACGTGCATCCGCATCCGCAGATGGATGGCGTGGTGCGAGCGAATTTCACAGAGTTCGTGTTCATCAACGCCAGCAACAGTTCCGACCCGGAAGGCGATGTGATTCATTGCTGGACCTGGGCCTCCTATCGCGCTCAGCCGCAGAACAACTGGAGCACTGTTCCCTGCCCGATGTACTGGAACGAGACCTTCTCCGATTCACCGGAACGCTCGTTCACCTACCACATGGGGTTCTGGGATGGAGTCAATCCTGAGGTCTACTACAACTTCTCCGTCGAGCTGATCAACGAGTTCCCACATCCGTCGTTCAGCGTCAGCCGCAGCGCCAACACCTCTGACTCGCTGGTATGGCTGGACGGAACATCCTCGTTCGACCCCGAGGGCGACACCATCGGCGCTTGGTGGCATTCGAGCATCGACGGCGATCTCACCGATGACGACGGAGACCTGCTGGTGTGGACCGGCCACCTGTCCGCCGGCACGCACACGCTCTCACTCAGGCTGACCGATGATGATTCGTACCACATCAACCAGTGGTCCGCACCCTTCCAGATGACGCTGGTGGTGGATAACTCACCGCCCGTGGCGCACATCGAACTGCCCGCTGATGGGCTTGTCACCAACTCCTCCGAGTTGATTGACTTCTCCGCCTTCGGATCCGGTGATTGGGATGCCCTCTGTTCGGAGTCCTTCCCGGGACTGTCGAGCGGATGGCTGTGCAACCCGGATGCTTCGGGAATACCAGACACGGTGACTGCGTTGTGGACCTCCAACCAGTTGACCGACCCGATCGGCACGGACTGGGAGATTCAGACGCGGTTGCCAGCCGGTGAGCATGTGATCACGCTGACGGTCGAGGATGGGAACAACCTGCCCGCCACCGCTCTCATCAGCGTCAGCGTCGGCCCCTCCGCGCCGGTGCTAGTGCTCGATTCGCCGATTCCAGACATCGAGGTGGTGAGCAACGAACTGATCCTGTTCGACGCGCAGCGCTCCTGGGACCCGGATGATGACAACTTCGTGCTCACCATCGAGTCCGATCTGCTTGAAGAGCCGATTCTCGACGAGGTCTCGCCCCACTTCTGGTACACCCGCTACGTGCCCGCCGGCCTGCACTCGCTCACAATCACCCTCACCGACGCCAGCAACCGCACTTCCGTGCACACCCAGTTCCTGCGCGTGCTCGCCTCGCCCCCGGTGCCGGTCATCTCCTCGCCGCTCGACGGCCAACTGTTCGGACCGGGAGCACCGATTCCCCTCAACGGCAGCGACTCGTATGACGCCGATGACGACATAATCCTCTACCGCTGGTACGTCGGTTCTGGCAGCACCGCCGAGGTGCTCAATGAGACCGCCGATGCGCTGCAATTCCTGCCACCGGGGGAGCATCTCATCTCGCTGCAGGTGAAGGACAGTAGAGGAACTTCGGGATGGGCGTTCGCCAACATCACCGTCGAATCCTCCTGGCCGGTGATGACCGACCTGCTGCTCGAGCCGGGCCAGATGCATGCCGGAGAGAAGGAGACCATCACGGCGCGGGCTTGGGTGGATGATCCGGATGGAACCACTTGGGAGTGCGTCGGCTGGGCATCACAAGGATCGAATGTCAAGGAACAGTTCTACCTCAGGGACGACGGGACGGGAGCCGATGCGTATGCCGGCGACGGCATCTGGTCCGGCCGAGTCGCCTTCACGCCCGGCCGAGAGGGATGGGTGAACGTCGAGGCGTTGTGCAGGGATGGCCCTCTCGAGGAACCACAGTTGTCGAACCGGTTGTCGAACACCATCCCGGTGGAGGGTGCTGCGCAGCAGTCATCCATGCTCGACGCGTTCATGGAGAGCCTCGCGCCGGCGATGCTCACTCTGCTGGTGGTGCTCTCGTTCATCGGCGTCCTGATGGTCATAGCCCGGCGGCGCAAACTGTCGGCCGATCTGGCAATGATCGAGTCATGGGGCGCGACATCATTCTCCGAATTGGATGACGAACTGGATGATGAACTGGATGACGAACTGCTTGACGACATGGATGACTTTCCCCAAGCGATGGAGGATGCTGCCCTCATCGAGGAATCCGAGGACGATCAAATCGTCGAGAACGCAGATTCAGACTGAAGGAATTCACCAGTCACTCTGACAGAGGACCCCAAGGTGAGCGTGTGCGGTTGAGCCCGAATCTCTTGAGATACAGGAAGATGAGGTTGCGCCGGCCATCAGCCCAGGTGTTGATCTCTGCATCACCAACCCGCGGGCGGTAGGGAACGGAGATCTCAATCGCCTTCTTGCGTCCGTAGCAGCGTCGCGCGTTAATCTTCATCTCTTCAGACAACGGCATCCCATCGTTGGTCGGTTGCATCTTTGGATTTTCCATGATGCGCTTGCGGAACACCCACATTCCAGATTGAGAATCGTGGATTCCGTACCAGAAGAGCATGCGTGCGGTGAACGACAGAGCCCAGTTCCCGAAACCGTGCATGCCGGACATCGAGCCTTCCTCAGCCTTCCTGAGCCGGTCACAGGTGATGAACTCCAGATCCTCTTCCACCAACTTCCTCACGAGTCCAGGTACCTCCTCTCCGGGGTAGGTGCAGTCGGCGTCCATGGTGACTATGATGTCGCCCGGCGCCATTGCGAATCCCGTGCGGTATGCGCGCCCGTAGCCCCTGCGCGGTTCGATGTGAGTGGTTGCGCCGACACTCTGCGCGAGTTCGACGGTGCGGTCCGTGGAACTGCCGTCGATGACGAGGAAATCCAGCGTCTCACACCAGCCGTCGTGGGGAACGCTCTCGATTGTGGCGACTATCGCCTCCTCCTCGTTGCGCGTCGGAATGACCACGGTGACGTGAACTGGTAGCGTGTCCGTCATCTGCACCCCTCACCTTCGCCGACATCGGTTGCTCTCTTGAAGCCCTCCATCGTATGGACCGGGCAGGAATCGCTTGAAAACAAGGACGTGCGAGCCGCTGCCAGCCTAAGGCTGAATATCAGGCTCAGGAGAGGTTCGCATGCACATCGCGATGCTGTCAGGAGAATACCCCCCGCGGTGGGGTGGCATGGGCTCGACAGTGTTCCATCTGTCGGGGGCGTTGGTGAAGTTGGGCCATCGGGTGACGGTGATTACCCGGCACGAGTCCGAGGCGAGCAGGAACCCGAGCGTGATACCACGCCAGCAGGGTGTCAGTGTGCGCATGGTCAAGTGGGCGAAACTACCGATGGCGTTCACCCGTTCTTACGGCAAGCATGCGCTACGCGACCTGCTGCAGTTGCACAATGATGACCCTGTGGATGCGGTCCATCTGCACTGCCCGATGATTTCGTGGGATTCCGCTCAGTTTGAGAAGGTGAAGGAACAGATTCCCACTATCGTGAGTTCGTTGCACGGCTCTTGGCTCGGGGAGCGTGACGGCATGGTGCGGGCGGCCAAGTTCGGTGAGGCGGCGACATGGAAGAATCCCAACGACCTCGCCATCCTGTTTACTGCCAGACACTACGCTAAGTTCGAGCGGGCTGCGTTGCGCGGAAGTACTGTTTGCGTTGCGAACTCGGAGGCGACCAAGGCCGATTTCCAGGCGAGGTATGATCCGCCCGCTGATTGGCGCTGCGAGGTCGAGCGGTGGGGGGTTGACGTCGAGATGTTCCACCCGCTGAACCGTGACCACGAGGAGTCGCTGCTCGCCCATGAGGCGATGCGCCGGAGCTACGGGGATCCCGACGAGACCGCGCTCTCGGGGCTGCCCGGCACCGAAACGCCACTCATCCTGGCGGTCGGCCGATTGGTCGGGCGCAAGGGTTTCAGGACCCTTCTACGCGCGATGCCGACCGTAATCTCGACCCATCCGCGGGCTCATCTGGTGATCGTCGGCCGGGGGCACATGCGCGGCACCCTGCTGCGACAGGCGAAGCGGCTCGGAGTGGCGGCTAATGTGTCGATAGAATCAGGAATGCCGTTCGCTGACCTCGCCCAACTGTTCCGCTCTGCCGATCTGGTCGCCTACCCGTCGTACTACGAAGGTCAGGGGCTGATTCCGCTCGAGGCGATGGCTTCCGGAACTCCGTGCGTCACCGTCGATGACGGACCTCTTCCTGAGATGGTCGACGAGACGGTCGGCGCCCTGTTCGAACTCGGCTCGCCATCATCCTTGGCCAACGCCATCAACGACCTGCTGGGTAACCCGGAGAAGTTGGCGGAGTTGACCGCCGCTGGCAGGGAGCGGGTGCTCGAATCCTACACTTATGGGCGAAATGCCGACCGCTACGCGGGATTCTACGGGGCTGACGACTAGAACGCTGCACTAGGGTGCTGTTTCCGAAGAAAACCCCATCTGTCCGGCTGGGAAAACGGATATGACTGCCCGGGTGCCTAGGGCACCCGATGGGCAGACGCGCGCCGCGCACGGTCATGCCGCCAGTCGTGGTGGTAACTGTACTGTTCCTGCTGGCACTTGTTCCCACTGCGACTGCGGGCGGAGGCACGTTCGCCACCGCAGAGGCGGTGAACAACAACGACCTGCCAGTGACGAAGTCGGGCACTCTGTCGACCTCTGAGACGTGGTACAAGGTCGAGGCCTACTACGGCGACCGCATCATCTTCGACTACGATGTCAGCTGCAACACCTGGTGGCCGCTGATTGATACCTGTGAAGGACAAATCAAACTCTTCGACGAGAACCAGAACGAGATATTCTCCCGCAACCTCTACGACGGCGACGGCAACGGCCAGGAGTCGACTACCGTGACCGCCAGCGCCGGCACCACCGGAGACCCGAAGACCGACATCTTCCGTGCCGGCACGCAGTGGATTTACGTTCGGCTCAAGGACATCGACACCGCCGGTGATGACGGCCACGACTACACCCTGAACATAGGCCTGAACACCAATCAGCGTGATCAGGACACCGACGGGTTCACCGACGACCAAGACGACTGCGACACCGAGGAGGGCACCTCGACCGAGGATCGGCAGGGATGTCCCGACCGGGATGGTGACGGTTGGTCCGACTATGGGGATTCGTTCCCCGACGAGCCCACCCAGTGGGCCGACTCTGATGGCGACAGCTACGGCGACAACTCCGCCCCGGCGGCGGACCCCGACGGCTGCCCGCAGTACTACGGCCACTCCGATCAGGACCGCTATGGATGCCGGGACACCGATGGTGACGGTTGGTCGGATCCAGACCCGACCGCCATCTGGTCATCCGAGCCGTGGTCTGTGGCTGATGGCGCCGACGCATTCCACCTCGACGCGACGCAGTGGTCAGACTGGGACAACGACCTCTTCGGTGACAACTGGGCGAATGAGGCGTGGGGCGAGTGGCGCAACGACTCGGGTCTGGGCCAGTGGGTGGAGAACGCGAGCACACCGGATTACTGCCCTTGGGAATGGGGCTCGTCGACCGAGGATCGCTATGGCTGTGTGGACACCGATGAGGATGGCTGGTCAAACCCGGATGACGGCTGGACCTACTACCCATGGAGGTGCCAGAACAACGGGACCGACTGTGCAGACGCCTTCCCGCACGACGAGACCCAGTGGAGGGACCGGGACATGGACGGATTCGGGGACAACCCTGACGGGAACTCCCCCGACGCCTTCCCTGACAACCCGACGCAGTGGCTTGACAGCGACGGAGATGGATACGGCGACAACAGCGAGAGCGAGTACGAGGGCGCATGGCAGTCAGACAACTTCAGCAGTGATTCCACGCAATGGGCCGATTTCGACGAAGATGGCTACGGAGACAACCAGAGCGGCAACCAGCCCGACGCTTGTGTCCAAAGGGCCGGTTCCAGCTACCAGGACCGCTACGGCTGCCCAGACTCAGACGGTGACGGCTGGTCCAATCCCGATTCAGGATGGTTACCGCATCCTAGCGGATTCGGAGACGCATTCCCTGAGGAGCCGAGCCAATGGCATGATGTCGACGGCGACGGCTTCGGCGACAACCGCAGCGAGGATGCGTGGCAGCCCGATTCCTGCCCAGCGACCTGGGGTGAGAGTACCCGCGACCGATGGGGGTGCCCCGACTCTGATGGCGATGGTTCATCCGATCCACAACCCGAACTCGGATGGCTGGCTCACCCGATGGGACTGGCTGACGCGTTCCCTGCAGACCCGACACAGTGGTGGGATGCCGACGGCGACGGCTTCGGCGACAACCAGAACATCGGTGCGACTGGCCCGGACCGCTGCAAGGACGACCCCGGAACCAGTTATGCCGACCGGCATGGATGCACCGACTCGGACAACGACGGTTACTCGGATCTCGGCGACCGCTTCCCTTACAATCCGAGCCAGTGGCAGGATTCTGACGGGGACGGCTTCGGGGACAACAATGGCGGCCACCAGCCGGATGAGTGTCCGTTCCAGGAGGTCAGCCTAGGGGTCTCGCTGATCGACCGGCTTGGCTGCCCTGATTCCGACCGGGACGGCTACTCCGACGAGGACGACAACTGGCCAGCCCACCCGACTGGCACCGCTGATGCGTTCCCGAAGAACCGCATGCAGTGGAAGGACACCGACGGCGATGGCTACGGTGACAACATGCTCGGGAGCCTGCGCGACGATTGCCCCGAGGTCTACGGGCGCTCGACGGTCGACAAGCAAGGATGCCCCGATTCCAATGGTGACGGCTACAGCGACGACTACGGTTCCATCAACGCCCACCTGGCGCTGATGGCGAGCAACCCGACCGCTTCGCTGTTCTCCTTCCTCCCACCCTTGGCCATCTTCCTGATCGTGTTCGCAACGGTGGTATCCATCCGCAGCCGAGGAGGTGAATTCGATGAGTGAGGGACACCTGACTCAGCGCCGCGGCGTGTATGCGCGGGTTCGCGTCATGTCACTGGTTCTGGTGCTGCTCATCGTGCTACCCCTTGCTGGCACGGTCAGTTCCGAGGGCGACCCATCGCACATCCAACTCGACAGCAGCCGCGCAGACCGGCTTGACCTCAACAACGACGGAGACCCGGACACGGCGCGCGTGGTCTACATCGTGAACACCAGCGCACACTACGCCGAGGCGGCGGTGGAGGTCAGCGCGGAGTCAGAGGGAATGGTGCTCACCTTCTGGGACAATTTCACCTTCAACCGCAGCACCCCTAGATTCGGCTCGATCGACATCGAGGCGTGGGGTGATGGTGCATACAGTGTGCGCATTCGCGTGTGGGATGCAGAGACGGGAATGTTGGTTGCTATGCAGGAACTGGGGGTGCATCAGCTGGCGGCTTCACTCTACCCACCCTACCTGCGCTTCGATCTCGAAGCCCCACTGGTGATGTTCCTCGGAGACGACTGCATCATCGGACGGGTATTCCTGGACGAGGTGGGTGAGCGCTACGATGCCACCGGCGTGGTCTCGCTCACAGGCACCCCTTGGCTCGCTCCTCCTGAATTGGCGGACATAGACTGCTCGGACTGGCCAGCGCGTGACTATCATCTGGTGATGCACTACCGCAACCAACTCGGTTTCAGCACACAGGCTGACCTCGAATTCCGCATCAACAACCTTCCCCCACCCTCGTACGTGTTGAACGTTACCGGAGACAACGATGAGGTCGGTTCACCCTGTTCTATAGCACTTGCACCGTCGCCGGGCACCGTGCTGGCGATGATGCTGATAGATTGGGACATCACCGACCCGCGCGGCAATTCGGTGGACATGCCTTCGTTCTCGAACATCGACTGCAGCATGTGGCCGGTAGGGCTCTCGAAGGTGCGCGTCACGGTCACAAGTTCAGAGGGCCAGAAGACCATGCAGGCGTACAACCTGGTGCGCCTTCCTCCGGTGGGCAGCACGGATGCGGCTGTGCTGAACGCATCAGGAGACCCGTCCACCTGGCCGGAGAGGTCGCTGGGCGATGAACTGCAACCGAAGCCGTTCATCGGAGAGAGCACGTTGGTAGCGCAATCGCTCGTGTTCTTCGTGGGCGCGCTGTTCGCCATCGCCATGGGAATCCTCGGCGCGGTCTACTGGACCAACCGCCGCGAGGATGAGTACCTCGACGACGATCTGCTCGCTGACGGTGTACCAGACTCACTGGGACTGTCATCCTACACCGACGAGTCGGGAATTCATTGGCGCCAGCATCCCGAGGGCTACGTCGACTGGTGGGATGCTCACGGCGGTCAGTGGGTGCCATACGAAGAATGAGGAACGGACTCGAAGATGGCGGAAACGGCAGATGCATCTCCCGTCGTTGAGGCACGCTCGCTATGGAAGTTGATCGGGGCATCGGCATTCACCGCCTCACTCTGCTGTGTGCCAAGCGTCGTCTGGGTGCTGTTCGCCGGCTCCTCGGCCATCGTTGCCGCCGACCAACTCTCGAACGACCTCTACTTCGGTATCGCCCGCTGGTTACTCTACCTCGTCGCTCTCGCTCTGGCCGGTGCTGGACTGACCATCCATTTTCGGCGCGATGGAATCTGCACGCTCGATGATGCCAAGCGGGAGCAGAGACGCATCGTGAACACGAGTCTGGCTGTGTTCACCGCGGTGATCGTGCTCTACATCGTTTGGAATTACATCATCCTCGAACTGATTGGCATCGCCGTCGGTCTGCCGTGGGCTGAATCCGC
Source organism: uncultured euryarchaeote (assembly GCA_937897085.1). Lineage (GTDB taxonomy): Archaea > Thermoplasmatota > Poseidoniia > Poseidoniales > Thalassarchaeaceae > JAKUTA01. The sequence continues at coordinate 14,223 of CALCOR010000207.1, forward strand.
CATCTGGAAATGATTCACAGTTCGCCCATGTCGAGCATCATCGACATGCCGACCGGTTCGGAAGCGTCGAGCCCGGTCAGGTTGATGTCACCCGCTGCAGCACCCGCATCCAGACCACCGAGCGCGATGGCGGCAGCGGCGGCAATCGCCACTGGATCAAACTCGTCATCATCATCATCGTCATCGTCTGCGGGATCGTCGTCATCATCGTCTGCGGGATCGTCTTCGGATTGCGCCTGTTCACGCCTGATGGCACGGTCGCCGAGCCAGTAGAGGTATGCACCAATCAGCGCGAACAACAGCAGCCATCCGAGTGGTCCCAATCTCAGTACCTCCTGCGTGCGAATCTCCGCATCGGTGAGCCGAAGACGTCGGACGCCTTCAATCGTTGTCGCCCGTGGTCAGGATCATCAGAACAGGACCACCCTCGTGCACCTCGAGCAGCACATGACCTCCTTCGGCGAGATTCGACAGTCCGCGGTCTGAGAACTGGATGCGTTCTTCTTTGATCGGCCAACTCGTTCCTGACAGGCTGATGGTCGCAGACCTGAGCGCGAACAGAGACAGAACGGTACCTTCCTCCATCCCCAGTTGCAACCGGTCGCAGCAGCGCAGACCCATGTCACCACCGAGATGGATTGAGATGTCGAGTTCGTCAGACGCGTCTGCCAGCGCTCCCCAGACGGCTAGCTGGTGGTCCGCCCGTCCCCCGGATGCTCCGATGATTGTCACTCTCGTCCTGCCGATGTGCTTCATGTGCGCCATCGCCTTGGCGAGGTCACTGCTCTCTTGGCTCGGTAGTTCGACCACCTCACAGCCTCCAGCCTCTGCCCAATTTCGGTCCTCATCACTCACTGAATCGAGATCCCCCAGCAACAGGTCAGGCACCACCTTGAGAGCGCGGAAGTGCGCCAATCCTCCATCCACGGCTACCGCCAGGCCACCTTGCAGGAGTTCCAGCAGATGTTCCTCATCGGACAGTTCTCCGGCAGCCACAAGCACCGCCCTACGCTCGTCCATCACTAGCAAGCGGACCGCCGCGATGCCATCACTCTTGCCTCGCTGGTCATGGCGCGGCCGCCGGGAACACTTTTGATGGTCCGTGGGTTGCTCGGCCCCATGGGGGCCGAATGTGACCGGTTCCCCAGCGTTCGTTACGCAGCGCTGCTGATGTTGCTGATGCTGTTCGCCTCGCTGTCACCACTCGCTGGAATCTCACAAATCTCCGACGATTCGGAGGCCGATCTTCCACAGGCCATCACCCGTGCTCACAGCGTCTCGTTCAATTCGGGTCATGGTGAGCAACTCGCCGGAGATGAATTCGTCATCAATGCGACGGACTGGACTGTCGAAGCGCGCCGTGGACTCGATGATTGGATCAGTAGAGCGGTCGGCGGATCATTGTCATCGGTGGGTCACCTAGACTTGGCCCGCGATGACCGTGGCAGAGCACGTGGCTGCGCTCACATCCCAGGTCAAGGACTGATGTCGGTCAAGCTCGAGTTCGGCAGTGGTGCCCCCACCAGCAGCATCGTGGAGGAGGGCAGCGGAACTCTAGGGGGAGCGTGCTCGATCGCCATTGACGAACGTGAATCAGTACACATCGCCTACGTCGACGATAATCAGCATGTCAGCATCGCTCGTGAGACCTACGACTACCAATGGCATGTCCGCACCATCGAGGACAGCATCACCGTGACTGACCCCGTCAAGTTGCTGCTACGTTCCAAACCAGGTCCATTGAACGGTGCGGAGATCATCCTCTACCGCGATGCGACCGCGCACACGCTGCACATGTCTGACTTCACCAGCACATACTGGCTGCACTCACAGTTGCTCCAAGGCCAGACCATCGGCGCCGACTTCGACGCCTACCTAGACTCCGACGACAACATCCACCTGCTCTACGTAGACACCGCCACCAACGAGTTACGCACCGCTCTGTGGAACTCCAGCGGCGGCCCATATGAGACCGTAGTTGACTCGGGTGCAGGCATCGGTTCAGCACTATCTTTCCAGGCGGATGCAACCACCGGCACGGAGCAGTTCGCCTTCTCCAATGGCAGTGGGTCGCTGCGCATCGTACGCGACCTGACGGGACAGGAAGACGGTCGTCTCGACCCGACGCCAACGGAACTGACCATCGGCAACAGGGACAACGAGTACGCCAAACAAGCGTTCAGCAACGTCGACCTGAACTGTGACGGAATCTCAGACATGGTTGTCTCAGAGCCGGCGGCGGACGGAACAGCCGGAGAGGTGCACATCTGGTACGGCTCGACTGCGGGAATATCGAGCACCCCATCCGTGACTCTGGGGGGAACTGCTGGCGGTGACCGCTTCGGGCACAGCACGGTACCTGCAGGGGACGTGAATGGCGACGGATGTGACGATCTGGCGGTCGGTGCTCCCGGACAGATGAACGCGAACAGCATTGCTAGTGGCGTGGTTCACGTCTTCCATGGCAAGACAGGAGGATTGGAATCTTCAGCAAGCTGGACGGCTGAGGGGGATGCGAACGGATACAAGTTCGGGGGGACGGTTGCCAGCGCGGGTGATGTCAACAACGATGGGTATGACGATTTGCTCGTAGCCGCGACGGGCTGGACTTCTGGTCCAACGCGCACAGGGCAGATCTACCTGTACGACGGGGGCGCAAATGGCCTCGCAACGACAGGACATTCTTGGTCGAGAGATGGCTCTGGTACGAACCTCGTGTTAGGATTCACGATGGCGGGTGTCGGCGACGCCAACAACGATGGATTCGATGACGTGGCGATTGCCTCCACCCGAGATTTCAGCGACCTCAGCGGCTACAGCCGCGTGCAGGTCTACCATGGCAGCGCAAATGGCCTGCCATTCTCGTATGCACAGGAGTGGTCGATGGACCGACAGAGCACACTGTTCGGTCGCGCATTGGCTCCACTAGGAGACATCAACGGTGACAATTACGACGACCTTGCAATCGGTGAGCCTCTCAACGACAGCAGTTCAGGAGCGTCGTCGGCTGGCAAGGTATGGATTTTCACAGGAAGTTCCACCGGATTTTCCAAGAACCCTGCATTGGAAATCGAAGGTGAGGTAGCCGGGCAACTGTTTGGGTCGGCCATCGCTGCAGTCGGCGACATCAACGATGATGGCAGCACTGAGATACTCATCACATCGCTAGAGTACGGAAACGCGGGTGGCAAGGTCCACTTCTACTATTCCGATCAAGCCGAGTTGCTGCGCTCAGGGACTAACCCGTTGCTGGTTCAAGGGGTCACCGGTCAGCACCTCGGTCGCACGCTCTCAGGCGGAGGTGACGTCGACGATGATGGCCTGCTTGAACTGCTGATTACCTCTATAGACAAGGACATGTCGGGTAATGACGCCAGCACGGTAATACTATTCGAAAAGCGAAATTTCGAGCGGCTGGATGAGACCCGCAACGTTGCAACGCTCGATCTCGACATGGACGATCAGGGTAGAATGCACATGCTGGTCGCCGATGGATCGACCAGCACGCATCTCGAGCGGCCCAACGAGGCGACCGAACCAAACGAGCCGTGGCGAGAACATGTTCTGAACACAAGCCAATCCGCGATGGTGGTCACCAGGTCCGGTAAGGCGATAATTCTGGCATGGGACGGAAGTGAACTCGCCTTCCATGAACAGTCAGCACACACTGTGCTGTCGTTGTCACAATTGATCACAGTCAATGACATCCACGATCTGGACTTGGCGATAATCGATGAACAGAGTCGTATATTCTACTCTGAGACGCACAATGCCTCAACCTCATTCGGAAAGATTCGAGGGGAAACAGATTCTGGATACTACACCACGGTATTGAGTGACAACTCAACTTCGATCATGGCTTTCAACGCAACTTCGGCCATCGCCGATCACGATGTTGGAAGTTCGTGCGTGTTCAGTAACGGAACGACTGCATTCGCTCGCGTTGCGGGTAATGAATCAGTGGTCACTTACTACGAAGAAGATGGCAACTCATCCACATACACTCTGTCGACGGACGCCGCTTTGTCAATCGACATCTCCTGCCGTATCTCCTCCCTGTTGGTGGCAATGCAGACCCTGACTTCGTACGAACTGTTGGAGTACAACGATGGCGTTAACTCCCTAAACTCAGGTTCCGCATCTGTCACATCCGCAGAAGCACTGATTGTCGATCCATCTGCTGGAACTGCTCTGTTCGCATC
>CALCOR010000208.1 GCA_937897085.1 uncultured euryarchaeote
GCCCGCGGCCTGATTCATGTCGACGGCAAGAAGGAGTTCGCGCTCGGAGTTGGCCGCAAGCCTGTCCTGGTCGACTCGTTCGGCACCCTCGACGAGGACCGCTGGTGGGACGCTGAACTGCATGCACAGGGCAAGATGGTGTCACTCTCCAAGGAATCCGTGCGCGAACACTACATCGCCACCGGGCACCATGCCGCACTCTACAAATCCAGAGCGGATGGCACCCCAGAGCCTCCTATCCAGGCTCTCCCACAGGATATCATCGACAAGACCGCAGCCCTGTACGCAGATATGTATGAGCGTCTCACCGGACAACCGTTCTGATGCAGGGAAGCCAATCCATGAGTGATGACGCAGAGCCGGAATTGAGTTACTTCGGCAAGATTCGCAGCTTCGGCTGGAACGCCCGGATGTATCTGCTGCACATCTTCGGGATGGATGTCATCCACGGCGCATGGGAGGTGCTGTTCAATCTCTACCTGCTGCAGATCGGATTCGACCTGAAGTTCGTGGGATTGAGACTCGCCGTTCTCGGTATCGCGGCAGCGCTCGCTTCCATCCCGGCTGGACGACTGGCCGACAAACTGGACCGTAAATGGGGTTTCATCATCGGTGACGGTGGCGGCGCGGTGTGCGCGGTGATTCTCATCATGTCCACTGATGGAACCACCATCTTGGCCTTCTCTGCTATCGCCGCCTGCTTCGGCGCGCTGCACCACGTGACGGAGGTGCCGTTCATGGCTGAGAACTCCGAACCGCGGGAACGCATCCACCTGTTCAGCGTCGGCTCGGGATTCCGCACGCTGGCAGCGATGTTCGGTGCTCTCGTCGCCGGATTCCTGCCGCGCATGCTGGTCGGCGACGGCATGGAGATGGTCGAAGCCTACCGCTTCGCGGTGCACGTCGGCATCGGCTGGTGGTTCCTATCGCTCATCCCTGCAGTTCTGCTACGCCGCAATCCGATCATCGAAGAGGATGATGATGGGGGCACAGGAGAAGTCCAGAAGGGCATGTTCTCGGCCATCAAGACACCTCAGACCGTGTTCCGCTTCGTCGCCATATCCGCCATCCTGGGGCTGGGTTCGGGGTTCGTGCTGCGACTTGCGAATGTCTTCTTCCTGCAAGATGTGCATGCGCATGAGCATGAGATTGGCACTGTGTTCGCAGTCGGCTCACTCTTCCTCGCCATCGGTGCGTTCCTCGTCCCGTTCGTCGTGGCCAGGCTGGGTGAGGTCTCATCCATCCTCTGGACCCGCTTCGCTGCCATCCCGTTCATCCTGCTAATCGGCTACGCTCCTGATCTGGCGACTCCTGAGACTGTGGTATCCATCGCTGGGCTAGCCTGGGTGCTGCGCACCACTCTGTTCAACATGTCCAATCCAGTGCTGGAATCATTCAGCATGGGGCAACTACAGCCCTCAGAGCGCGCCACCTTCGTCGGCATCTCCAGCATGTTCTCCAGCGGACTGGCGGCGGTCGGAGCCTACCTCGGTGCGTCGTTGATGGCTGGGGGAGACTACCGCACGCCGTTCATCGCCATGGCAGTGACCTACCTCATCTCGACCTATCTCTTCCTGCGCTGGTTCAGGGGAACCGCGGGGCTCTCCGATCCTTCCTGAACTGGAAA
>CALCOR010000209.1 GCA_937897085.1 uncultured euryarchaeote
ACCTGAGAGCTGCTCGTGAGCGGACGAACAAGACCCTGCTCTCGATCACGCTGTTAATCGGTGTCATTCTCGTCTATGCCACCATCATGTCCGGTGACTTCTTCATGCTCATCTTCAGCATCCTGCTGCTCGGTTTCGCCTACATGTTCCTGCGCAACCGGCTTACCTCCGGGGATGACGCTCGTATCCCGAAACTGCTCGTCAAACACGATCGCAATGACATGCCTCCGTTCGAGGATGCGACTGGCACGCTCGCCGGCAGCCTGCTCGGTGACGTGCGCCACGATCCGTTCCAATCCGGCGGCATGGAGACGCCGGCGCATGAGAGAGTCGAGGCGGGAGCGATTCACAAGGCGAACGGCGGTGTGCTGTTCATCGACGAGATCAACCTGCTGCGACTGCATGAGCAACAGGCGTTGCTGACCGCCATGCAGGAGAAGGAGTTCTCCATCTCAGGGCGCTCCGAGCGCTCAAGCGGCGCGCTGACCAAGACAGAGCCCGTTCCGTGCGACTTCATCCTCGTGGCTGCGGGCAACCTCGACGCGTTGCAGGGGATGCACCCGGCGCTGAGGAGCCGCATCCGCGGCTACGGATACGAGGTCTACGTCAACTCGGTCATGCCCGACACCAGCCGCAACCGCCGCCGACTCATCCGCTTCGTCGCCCAAGAGGTGAAGAATGAACTCGGGAAGAAGTCGGGCAACCCGATTCCGCATTTCGACAAGTCGGGCATCGGCGTCATCCTGCGCGAGTCGCAGCGCCGCGCCGGTCGCAGAGGCAAGTTGACGCTGCGCCTACGCGAACTCGGTGGCCTCGTGCGCGTGGCGGGCGACCTCGCCTGCGAGGAGGGTTCTAATCTCACATCAGCGCGACACGTGCTCGCTGCTCGGCGCATCGCTCGGCCGTTGGAGCAGCAGGTGGCGGACCGCATGATCGAGCGTCGGGCCGACTACTCGCTGCTCGTTAACAGCGGAGAGCGGGTCGGGCGGGTCAATGGCCTGGCTGTGCTCGGATCCGACTCCGGCATGTCGGACTTCAGCGGAGTCATGCTCCCGGTAGAGGCGCTGGTGACCCCGTCGCACAAGACGGGCGGCTCCGTCTACGCCACCGGAGGGCTGTCGGACATGGCCAAGGAATCGGTGACCAACGTCACTGCGCTCATCAAGAAACTGACCGGCAAGGACGTCTCCGATTACGACATTCACATCCAGTTCGTCGACACTCATGGGGTCGACGGAGATTCTGCAAGCATCACCATCGCTACCGCGGTCATCTCGGCGCTGGAAGATGTGCCCATCGACCAGAACCTGGCGATGACCGGCTCGCTGTCGGTCCGTGGCGAGGTACTGCCGATAGGTGGCGTCACAGCCAAGATCGAGGCCGCCGCCAAGAGTGGAATAGGCCGCGTGATCATCCCGACTGCCAACATGAAGGACGTGCTCATCGATGACGAGTACAAGGACATAATCGAGGTCATCCCGGTCAGAAACCTGACCGATGTTCTCGATGCCTCGCTGGTCGCCAGCGAGCGCAAGGTGTCACTCGTCGAGCGGCTCGGCGACATCGTCGGCAGCCTCACCTCCGACCCGACCACACGGCCGGCCTGACGGCCGCAAGGCACGGATTCACGTGCGTCTGCGAGCCGAGAACCTGAAGGCAGGGACGGTTTGCTCGCCTTGAGGGTGAAAGATGGTGGAGCCGGCGATTGTCTGTCATGGCGGTGCCGGACATGGTGCACGCGACCAGCCAGGTGTTGACCTCGCCTGTGAGGCCGCATGGGACGTGCTCACCTCAGGAGGGACGGCTCTCCAAGCGGTGTTGGATGCGGTGATGATCATGGAGAATGATCCACGACTCAATGCTGGGACGGGCGGACGGGTACGCGATGATGGCAGCGTGCAACTCGACGCCGCGGTTGCCACCAGCGATGGCCGGCTCGGTATGGTGATGGCCATCGAGGAGACTCCGAATCCAGTACTCGTGGCGGCAGAATTGCTTGACGAGCCGTTTCACGCGCTCGCGGGCGAGGGCGCGCGCACATGGGCGGATAGCAGGGGTATCGAGCGTTCACCAGTGGTCGGTTCACCTCGCCCAGTCGCCACTGACACGGTCGGAGCCATAGCGCGTGAGGGAAGCGGTGCATTGGCAGTGGCGTCTTCGACAGGCGGCTGTACTGGCAGACCGGCCGGCAGGGTGGGCGACACTCCACTGTGGGGATCCGGCCTGTGGTGCGATGCGAACATCGGTGTCGCCGCGACAGGAATCGGCGAGTCGATCATCGAGGAACTGATCTCGTACCGAGTCGCCGCGGAACATCAACGGAACGGCGGTGACCTCGTTGCCGCGCTCAACTGGGGAATCGAACAGTTCTCCCCTGTGATCCAGGTGGGACTGATCTCCTTGGATGCTGCTGGTACTGGCCAAGGGTTGGCGAACACGGGCATGCCGTGGGCCGCGCGACCTTGAATCAAGTCAATCCGAGCGCTGTCAACAGCAGCCCCACAGGGTCGCCGAACAGTAACAGAGGAACCGTCCCGAGCAGCAGGAAGACGAGGAACGGATACTTCTCTGTGACCCACGCCTTATCGGCACCCACCCCGGCGAGTTCCTCCAGCACCCTGTCCACATCGTTCTCCGCCCTGCCGCCACGCTGTGGACGCGTTCTACTGACTACCGCCCGCTCGCCGTCGGGTGTCTCCATCACCTCGTCGAGCAGCCATACATGCTGGTTTGGAATCTGCTCCAACTTCATCCGGCGGGCGTGCCAAGCCATGCGTAGGTTGCCAGCATCACCTGCTCGGAGGTTTCCGATGAACACCCATAGGGGCAGTACGAGGAAGGCAACCGCTCCCCAGATGAGCAGTGAGAGAGCGGGTGGTGTGATTCCCGCGGGGGTGAAATGGACTGCACTCCACCAAGGCAGGCAGAGAGCAACGAACATCATCCCCTTCACGTCGGCGCCGCCGTGTAGCAGACGCATGTGATAGGCGAGTTCGAAGAACAGCAGCACGAGTCCTAGCAGCAGCACCCTGCCCCACGCCCACGCCGCCTCCGTCTTCTCGAAGTCATACAGTGGGGCGACTCCGGAACGCACGTCCAGCAGGTCGAGAAGGACCGTGCCGTGGGTGAACGCGCCTGCGGCGAGGCCGATTCCACCTACCACGTACCAGATGGCGACCATCCAGTCCACCAGAGAGCCAGAGGAAAGGTCAGCGAGCGTAGGCCTGCCAATCACCGTGGTCGACGCGTAGGCGACCATGGCTGAGACGGACAGCCAGATGGTCCAATCAGCCTGAGTGACCCACAGTTCGAGGCAGAGGATGAACAGGGCAGGTTTGGCCCAAGTGATCCACCAGTCGTTGGGAACACGCCGCGTCTTGAGGTCGAGATAGGCTGCGCCAGAGAGGCAACAGAGCAGCGTCAGCAGTCGGCTGGCCGCGATAATCTGCTCAGGTGTCAGCATGTCTGTCGGGCCTGCCACCGGGAACGCCCATAAATGAGGCGTGGTTCGCAAGGGTGCTACCATGCAGTCAGGGGGACAACACCGATGGACATCGAGGAGCGGTTGGAGCAGATTTCAGGTGTCATCCTGCAGTTAGACGACTCCAAGGTTCCACGTAACATCCGGAAGGGAGCACGCGACGTTGTCGATGACTGGCTGCTCAACAAGGTCAAGGAGATGGACATCCGCATCGCCATGACCCAGAACCGCCTAGAGGAGCTCTACGAGGACCCGAACATCCCTGTGGAGTTCGGCACGCTGATTCTGCAGATCAACATCGCTCTGGAGAAATTGCTCACTGAATCGAATGGATGACTCCGGCACTAGGGGGGCACCTGACTCGCTGGTGATCTACCTCTACCCCGATTCGTTCACTTTCAGTCCGCACTCCCCTCTCCGTGCGTAAACCAATTGGGGCGTACGCGAGCCTCTCCGCCCATGCCGTCGAACGTCATCCGGAGCGTCGTGACCCCTGAAGGAATCATCACAGCACACGCCCGCAGGCTGGTGGTGTTCACTCCGAACCGTGGGGCTGCGCGCCAGATCGTGCTACCTGCGGCTGCTACCTCTATGCTGGCGCTGGTCGGTCCCCAGCAGCGTGCCAACCGTCTTCTCGTAGGTGATCGGTGCGGCGCACTGCATGTGCTGATGCTGCCGCAGATGGATCTGCTCAGCACGCACCAACTCGGCGATGTGCCAGTCACTGCCTTGGAATCGCAGTCCAAGGATGATTCACTGCGCCTGGTTGTCGGCCTGCAGGATGGGCGAGTGCTGGCGGTGGGCGATGACATTCCTGGAGGAGTGTTGCCACTGTTCCGTGTCGATGGGCCGGTGTCTCTCATTCGTTGTGTGGACGAACAGTTGCACGTGAACTGCGGCTGGGAGCGGCACATACGTCACTGGAACGGAGACCATGTGTCCAGTTCACGTCCACACCGGCAACTGAGTCTCACTGAGGCCACTCCGGCTCCGGGGTGAGCCAACTGCACGTCGGGTGCGGCCGCGGCCAACTAGCGGGTCGCCTCCCCTCATTCTCCATGCACGCAGCGAGAAAGTCACGATGCCGCTCGAGTTCCGTCCTCACCTGCTCCTCACCCTGCAGCCATTCCCCATGGCCACAGACAATCGATTCGAGGTTGAGTTCGAGCACTGCCTCGATGCTGGCATGCAGGTCGGGCAGACAACCGGTCGGAAGGTCCCAGCGAGCGGGGTGCGCGGGTTTCGGCAGCAGGTCGCCAGCGACGAGCACTCCGCGATCCGCCATCCAGTAACCAACCGAATCGCTCGTGTGTCCCGGCAGGTGCAGGACCGTGATGACCACTCCGCCCAAGTCGAACCGCTCGGATTCCTCGAGCGGTATGACCTCGGTCACTGGCATGTCGGAGTTGAAGCGACTCGCCCAGGTGGTGAGCAGGTCTCCGCCTTCGAGCGCTCCTGCACCCTCCGGGTGGATGCGCACGGGAACATCCCAGTTCTCCGCCAGGTGCTTCGCTGCGCCTGCTGTGTCGAAATGGCGGTGTGTCAGTAGAATCGCGTTCACAGCAGGCATTCCTTCCAGCGCCGCCTCGAGACGTTCGCGCACGTTCAGTTGGTACCAACTCGTGCCAGGATCGACGACCACGCTGGCGTCGTCACCGGAGATGACCACGCAGGATGAATCGTGATGGATGCTCGGGAGCCTCAGGAGTCGCATGCTGCCCGAACGGTGGGTTGCACTCGGAGGCCATCACTGTTGCCACCGCCCTCATGCGTGCGTGGCTAGCCTGTCAGTGGCTCAGTCCTACAGTCACGTTCTGTGTGAGCCGCTTAAATAGAGGCAGCAGGTCGGCGGCTCGATGGCCCGATTCCCTGAGGCTGAAGCGCGTCTTCTGGAGAAGCGCATCTGCATGAAGTGCAATGCCCGCAACGCGATTAAGGCTACACGCTGCCGCAGGTGCGGATACAAGGGACTGCGCCCGAAATCCAAGGAACGACGCGTCTGAGTGAAAACGGTCACCAGTAATCGCGGTCGTGGTCGTCGGTGCGCTCCTTCTTCCACTCCTTGTAGTGCGTCCTGCAGACCCTGATTCTGCCCTTGCCCACATTCAGCCCGCTCCAGACTTCGCCGGCGCTGTCACGGGAGATCGCCCTACCTCCAAGAGACTTGTCGGCGAAATTCTTGCAACTGGGAATCTGACATTCCTGTTCACCCTCTATCGGCTTCCCTGGTTCCCGTTTCTTGGGCCGTGGCCCCTTGGGCTTGGGTAGTCGCCTCCGCTTGGGTCGGTTGCTCATGTTTCTGACTCACCCCGGTGGTTCATCACCCTGACGCTCATGTAGCACGCATGACGGTCGCTTCGCGATCCGGTCCGACACCGACAGAGTGGATGGGGATGTCGAGCAGCGCTTCGATATGTTCCAGGTATGTCCGTGCAGTTTCGGGAAGCGCGCTGAAACCCGTTCCTTCGGCGTTGGCGGAGCGAGCCAGTTCGAGCCACTCGCCAGCGGATTTTTCTGTGAAACCGGGTAGCTTCTCACTCACGCAGGTCAGTCTCGCCTGCTCATCCGCAGAGGCGGGAAGTTCACGCAGTGGACATCCATCGAGTTCGTAGCCGACGACGATCTCCAACTCGTCCAGACCACCGAGAACGTCCAGTTTGGTGATGACGATCTCATCGAATCCGTTCAGCCTGTGCGAATGGCGCAGCAACGGGATGTCGAGCCAGCCACAGCGGCGCGGCCGGCCTGTCGTCGTGCCGAATTCGTGCCCTTTCTCACCCATGTACGCGCCCACATCATCCTCGAGTTCGCTCGGGAATGGACCGTTGCCGACGCGGGTGGTGTACGCCTTGACGACACCGATGGTACGCTTGATCTGACCCGGATGGATGCCGGCACCGTGGCTGGCGTTGGCGCGGCAGGTCACTGACGATGTGACGAATGGATAGGTCCCCTGCTCGATGTCCAGTAAGGCTCCCTGTGCACCTTCCAGAAGCACCTGTTCGCCTTGGCGCAGCGCCAGGTCGAGCATCAGGCCGGTCGGTGCAATAGCATCCGCAAAGCGGGACTGGACCCACTCAAGCGATTCTTTGAGGTCAGCCGCGCTGATCCCTCCAGCGACTCCGCGGGCACTGAGTTGTACAGTCATCCGCTCCGCCGAATCCTCCAGCCACTCTGCATCTTCTGCGCGCGCTGCGAGTTCGCAGAAGCGGACTCCGACACGCTCGATTTTGTCGCGATAGGCGGGGCCGATGCCCCTCCCGGTCGTCCCGATCAGGCTGTCAGCACCGTCATACATCCTGTGAAAGGGAAGATTGACGTGCGCTCTCTCGGAGATCCACAGGCGATTTCCTTCCGGAGACTCTCCGGTGAGGTCAGCCCAGTTCTGTAATTCCTCGTCGAGCACCCACGGGTCGATCACCATACCTGAACCGAGCACCAGTTGGCATTCAGGATAGGATATCCCAGACGGGAGTTGATGCAGCTTCAGCACCCTCTCTCCGACCACGATTGTGTGCCCGGCGTTGTTCCCGCCCTGAAACCGTGCCACCCAGGAAGCCTCGGAGGCCAACTGGTCCACCAGCTTCCCCTTTCCTTCGTCGCCCCATTGGGCGCCGAGTACAACGGTGGCAGGCATGGGCAGACAGTCGTGGTCGCGACCGCCACATGAACCCTCGCACACGCTAGGGCGTCTGGGCGACGCGAGATGGCGGTTTGACAACGTGACATCATGCCTGACAAACGATAATCTCTGAGTCCAACTCCTTCTCCATCATTCAAGAAGGGTCGGCGTTCATCGGCTTGCAGTGTCCTGTTCAGGCGCTTTGAATCCATTCGGCGCCGTGGGTGCACCTGTTAGGTAAGTATAAGTAGTGCAAGGACACAACTAATTAACCGGGGGTTGTGAAGTGAAGAAAACAGACAAGCAGAGAAAGGCCATCCTCAAAGAAGCGGCCGAGAGGAACGAGCGGACGCGCCACGACGGTTTCGAGCCGTCGGCGAGGCCATCTCAGAAACGGAGTACCGTAGGTCATTCGGAACCATGCGACGAGTGTGGCGCCACGCTGTGGGAGGACGATGAGATCCGTGGAGAGGTTGTCTGCGGTGGTTGCGGCCTTGTGGTCGAGGATCATGTCATCGACCCGCGTCCAGAATGGGTGAACCACGGAGACGGTCCCGACCGCTCACGCGTCGGGATGCCCTCCACCCTCACACTCTCCGACAAGGGACTCAACACGCGTATCGACCGCAGCGACCTGCTCGGTGGCCGCGCGCGCATGCATGGAATCAGTGGCAAGGCGCTGCGCGACTGGCGCCGACGCGCCGTCATCGATGAGCGCAGCAAGACCCGATCCAGCCGGTCGCGAAACCTGGTCAAGGCGATGCAGTTCATTCGTGATCGCGGTGAACTGCCTCCGCGACTTCGGGAGGAAGCCGCCTCGCTCTACCGCAAGGCGTGTGAGAAGGGGCTTGTCACCGGCCGAAGCATCCGTGGCGTATCCGCCGCCTGTGTCTACCTCGCAGCACGCGAGGCGTCACTGCCGCGACGTATCGAGGACATCGCAGAGTCGTTCGACATGACCGGCGAGTTGCCGATGAAGGAACTGAAGCGAACGATTCGACTGGTGTCGCGTGAACTCGGAACCCACCACATCTCGGGGCCCGAGGAGTACCTCGACAAGTTCCACAGCGATCTGGGGCTTCCCCCGCAGGTGCTCGGAGAGGCGAACTACCTCTGGGAGCGGCTCGGGGAGGCGATGGATTGGCAGGGCAAGAAGCCGTCCGGAGTCGCCGGCGTACTGCTCTACAAGGCGGCTCAGAACCGTGGTCACCCACGCACCCAGTCTGACGTCTGCAAGGTTGCGGGTGTGAGCGAGGTCACCCTGCGTGGCCTGCTCCGGATCCTTGAGGGCTTGCTGGCACAACTCGGCGAGGCTCCCTCCAACTGATGTTGGCGCGAGCGACTAGTCGCCATCCGCCATGCTCAAGGCCAAATCGCCGGTCGCTGCGCACACGGGCGCTTAACTCAGCTTGGAAGAGTACCTGGTTTGCAACCAGGCGGCCGGGGGTTCAAATCCCCCAGCGTCCATACCTCTCAGAACCCGAGGAACCCCCAGAACCGTTCACTGAGACCCGGTTG
>CALCOR010000210.1 GCA_937897085.1 uncultured euryarchaeote
GATGTTCTTCTCCTCAGTTGCAGTCGCCGGTATCCTGGTTGCTTTGACGATGAACATTGGCGACGTGCTGTGGCCGAACAACGAGATCATCAACCAAGGCATGGAGAGAAATTGGAAGGGTGGCTCGGCCGGATTCTTCGGTATCATCGGAGCCTCGGCCCACCAGAGCAACAGCCGATGGCTCGTCATTCTGATAGCGGTAATATTCGAGACATGGAACTACTACACGCACGGCATCAGCACGTTCACCTCGGTGGCGCACATGATGAGCATGGCCTACGGCTTCCTCATCTGGGGATGGTGGACTGGCGCATGGAAGAAGGAATCCTAAGAGGGATGCTAGGATGAGATTGACTGACACTGTCGATGTACCGCCTTCCGTGCTGCTGATTCTCATCCTAGCGAGAAGGTCATGGCGAGCAGAGCGTAGGTGACCAGCAGCATCGTTCCCTCTAGCCAATTGGATTTGCCGTCGGCGGCGATGGCATTGGTGATCAACACTGCGAGGAAGGTGGCGATCGTTTCCAGCAGTCCAAACTCGAATGACAGAGATACTCCCATCGCCCACGCGAACAGCACCATCAGCGGCGCCACGAAGATCGCTATCTGAGTGCTCGAGCCGACGGCGATGGCGAACGAGAGGTCCATCTTGTCCTTGCCCGCCACCGTAACTGCGGTGAAGTGCTCGGCAGCGTTACCGAACAATGGCAACAGAATGACGCCGATGAACACCGTGGGCATACCCCACTTCTCACCAGCAGACTCGATGGAATGCACCAGAATCTCGGCCATCAAGGCGATCAGCGCGGTCGCCATCACCAGCAGCAGCATCGCCTCCCGCTTGCGCATCGTCGGCTCCTCATGCTCATGCGTTCCATCGGTGACGAAAAGGTCGGTGTGTGTGCGCAGTTGGAAGATCAGGAACAGGCCGTAGAGCAGCAGGAGCACCACGGCTGTGGCATGAGAGAGTTTCAGGACGTTGGCGCTGAGGGTCTCGGCATCGCCACCCCCTGTCATGTGGTATGCGGTAGGCAGGATGAGCGCAATCACAGCCAGCAGCAGCAATGAGCCGTTGGCACCGACCTGCTCAGGATTGAACTTCTGCACCTTGTGGTGGATTCCCCCCCACACGAACGCCAGTCCGAGCACCAGCAGCAGGTTGCCGAGGATGGAGCCGATTAACGATGCCTGCACGACGTGCACGAGCGTTGCCGCGGACTCAGGGTCACCGTTGGAAAGTGCTGTGGCAGCGGCGACGATGGCCAGCACGCAGATGATCAATTCGGCGGCGTTTCCGAACGTGGCGTTGAGCAGGCCGCCAACCGACTCGCTGGTCCTGAGTGCGAACTCCTCTGTCGCCCGTCCCATCAGGTAGGCGAGCGGCATTATGGCCACCATCGAGGTGATGAACGCCAGCGGCTGGTTGTGCTCCACCAACGATAGCCAGATGGTGACAGGTATCGCCAACAGCAGCCAGTTCAGCCTCGACTCGCGCGGGTCGAAGGCCGCCAGCACACTCGCCCAGCGAATCTCCTCGCCATCCTCTACTGGTTCGACCATGCTTCCGGCTCACACGGCCACTAAGTGAATGCATCGGCGGCAACAGATGTGCTGGCTCCCTAGTTGATGGGAGCGGCGGTCAGCGTCTTGGTCGAATCCACTCCCTCGATGGCCCGTATCTGAGTGATGACCACACTGCCGAGCATCCCGAAATCATCGCATACCAACTTGGCGTAGAGGTCGTACTCGCCGAACAGCAGCATCGCCTCAACGACCTCCGGAATAAGTTTCAGTTGTTGGTAGACATCGCTCTCAGCCCCTGGCTCTGCCACGATCAGCACGATTGCCGTGGCTGTATCCCCTCTGTTCATGCAACTCCCTCGCTGAATGGATGATTGAGGTCGTTCGGTATAATCCTTCAGTCGGTGCGCAAGTTGATGGTCGGTGGCGCTACGCCGGCTGCGATGGTCTCCTTGCCTGCGCTGCGCATCGCCGTCACCGGGACACCAGGATGTGGCAAGACCAGCATGTGCGAGATAGGTCTCACCTACCTTCGAGAGGAAGGAGAGGAGGTCGCGGTACAGACAGTTGAGGAACTAGCTGACGCCGCCGGCGCGCTAGGTGCCGCAGACGCTGAGGCAGCACCCATCGATATCGAACTGCTGAGAGAGCAACTGACCACCGACTGGAACGAGGCTCCCCGCTGCCTGACCTTGGTGGACGGTCATCTCTCACATCTCCTAGCCGTAGATGCGATCGTCATCATCAGATGCGAACCATCTCTGCTCTCAGCCCGCAATGAGGCTCGTGGGTGGCCAGAGCAGAAGGTGACGGAGAACTCGGAGTGGGAGCTTCTCGGCGGACCGTGGAATGACCGGGAGGAGTGGGCGGACACGCCAGTGCTAGAACTAGATTCATCGGAGGTGAGTCCCGAGATGTCATTCAGCGCATTGATGGAATGGGCTGGCAATGGATTCAAGCCTGAACGCCCTGAGCAGAGCATAGACTGGATAGAACGTCTGCACGGTTGATGGGTGAGGACATGGCTGCCGAGAAGTTTCGCGCCCAGTTCACGAAAATGCTCGAACCGTTGGTATCGAAACTCGAATTCGTCAACCCTAACCACCTGACGTGGAGCACTCTGGCGCTCGCCTTGGGAGCAGCGTGGCTCTACATCAACGCCGGCAGAGATTCAGAGGGTGGCTGGATGCTGTTGGGCGCAATCGGCCTGATGGCGCTCGCCTCACTGTTCGACGCGCTCGACGGGCAGATTGCGCGCGCGCACGGGAAGGCATCCGATTACGGTGATTTTCTGGACCACACGATAGATCGTGTCGTCGACATCATCCTGCTCGTGGCCATCGGCCTCAGTAGCGCTTGGATCGGTGATGAGATATGGCTGGGTTATTCCGCCGCGCTGCTCACCCTGATGGGCTCGTACATGGGAACACAGGCACAGTCGGTGGGCTTGGGGAGAAACTACGGAGGATTCGGCAGGGCGGACCGATTGGTAGTCATCATGCTGGCAACCATCGTCGCCGCCATCCAGTCGTTCCGCGGGATGGGTGACTTCGCCACAATCGACCTCCCCACGGGAACACTCGCCATCAACCCCCTATCGGCAGTATTGCTGATTTCCGCTGCCGGAGGAGCGTACACCTTCCTCGTCCGATTCTTCGCCTCGCGCAAGGGCCTGCTCGCGCGGCTCAACGCCTCCCTTGGAGGCGACACCGAAGGTTAATTGTCCGAAACAGGGAGATTAGTTCCCAGATTCGACGCAGATAACACCACTGCGGCGTCAGCCTCATAACAACAACAGAGGCACACGACCGATGGGGGTTGAGCGTGCGTACTGCCAAGTCTAACTCTGTTCTGCTGTCCATTCTGTTGATTGGCATGCTGGCTGGCCCCATGGTCGGCCCTGCGCTAGCGGACGAAGGAGATGGCAATTTGCTACAGGCACAGGACATCGTCGCGATCTTCGATGAGGCCAGCGAGACGACCACGGTTACGTGGCGCAACTACAACACTAACAACGGTACATTATGGACAGACATGACCAACTCTCGTTACCTGGTCTATCGCAGTGCGGTCCAAATGAACGAGTCGATGGTCCTCAACGGTGAGGTGCTCCCGTTTGCCAACATCTCTACCTGCCCCCCAATCTACAATCTGAATGAATGCCCCGGTTTGGGGCACTCGGTTCAATACCCGCTTGGACCGGGGGTCAACGATTCGTTCTACTACGGCGTCAGCACGATTCTGCCCAACGGCACTATCAGCGCGCTGATGATCACATACGCCAGCCAGATCGGTGAACCACTGTACGAATTCACGCACGGCATCACCGCGCCGTTCAACGTCAACGCCTCATTCGACCCGACTACCAGCAGGACGTTGATTCAATGGATCAACCTCAACGAACTCTCGCCGGGCGCCCTCCCCGAAGTAGGGCCATTTGCCTACCAGATCAACGTCTACCGGCATAGCGACCCTGCCAACCGCTCATCCTGGGTCTCACTAGAGATGGATGGTGACAGGCAACTGATCGGGGTGCTCGGCCCAGGAAACAACTCGTTCACTTTCACCGTCCCACCTGGCACCGACCAGTTGACCTATTACTCGGTCACCTACACTCTCGAACTCTACGAAGACACCCGATTCCTTGGCTCGAACACGCTGGATCCGGAATGGCCCGTGTGGGAGGACAACGTCGCACCCGGACTGCTGGTCGGAGGAGTCACTGCCGAGTTCCAGGACGAACCGGTGGGAGGAACCGGAAACACCACCATCACGTGGTATGACATGGTCTCAGAGACAGACGCCACCTACCACGTCTGGCGCTCAGGAAGCATGTTCTACGACACGACGAATCCCTATGTCGAGTACATCGCCACCGTGGGCCCCGGGGTGGGCTACTACGTCTACGAGGTCGAGAGAGGCACGCTCGGCTACGCATACTACGCCGTCACCCTGTCCGACGGGCGGGGCAACCACAATGACTCCATCACGTCCCAAGTCATCGGCGGCCCTGTACTCGAGGACGCGTTCACCTACTGGGTGGCCGAGCCCACCGCCGTGCAAGCAGAATACCTCGGAGGAGGCAAAACGAGGGTGACGTGGGTCGATCAAGTGGGTGCTGAAGGAGAGACCTATCACGTCTGGTATTCGAAAACAACGTTGTCTGGAACCAGCAATCTCTCCAACCCGGATGTGGCACTGCTCGTGGGCACCGTGCCCGACGGCGTGCAGCAAGCAATAGTCGACACACCACCAGACGTAGAACGAGAGTCGTTCTACTGTGTCACATCTGAAACGCGTTACAACCATCTGAATGCCACCTTCGAGAGCACCGAATTCGTACAGAATTGCATCGAGCCCTCTGTGTTCGAGGACACACAGGCACCCACTCCTGCGCAGCTGGCGCAACCACAGCTCCAAGGCGCCCAGCAGAGCGTGCTAATCAGTTGGATGAACTCACTCGAATCGGGTGAATCCTACGACGTCTATCGACATCTGGGCGAGCCGTTCGCAAACAACGAGTCGGGGAACATCTCTGATGACCCTGACTGGGAACTACTCATCGCAGGCTACACACCCTTCGACATCGATCAGACCTCTATACGCGAGGTCTACCTCACCGAAGGGCTGGACCGCTGGTCGTGGTACGCGCTGACCATCAGCGACAGTTGGGGGAACCAGCGCGTATCGCTCACCAACCGCTCGAACGCCTGGCTGATACATGAGGACACTACAGCGCCGCAAGCCGATATCACCATCAATGGATTTCCCGGCGGATCTCTGCAGGTCGCAGATCACCGACTGACCATTGACGTCAGCGAGCCGGTCCAAGAGCATCCGATCATCGTGGTCACCACAGCGGATTACGACCCCAACCTCGGCATAGGCCTCACATTCACCCCTGCAGGGGAACTCATCCGCGCCCAATCACTGCTCGGCTCGACCTCGCGCTACTACTGGGACTTCCCAATCGTCGCTGGCATCGACACCACCAATCTGGTCGTCTCGGTCACGCTGATCGACACTGTGGGTAACTCGAACACCTTAGTGAAGTCCGACTGGGTCATTGACGCCAATCGTCCGATCATCGATCTGTTCTCTCCCTCATCGGAAAGCAGGTATCTCTACGGAGACAATATCCGCGTGCATGGGGTGGTCACCGATGATGTCGGCCTGCTCGAGGTGACGTTCCACTTCATCGAAGTGAAGGATTTCGGCTACGAGAATGCATTCGAATGGGAGTTGGTGACGGATGTCACACCTGATGACGCAGCCCCGAACACCCTCGTATTCGATCTGCGAGAACCATCTGCCACCTTCCGCAAGGCCGGGTTCCACCGACTGGAGATCAAGGCTGTCGACCTCGCCGGTAACGAGCGGGTCGCGCAGACCATCTTCTACGTCGACCACTGCTATGAGAACATGAGCGGGTTCACCATCTGCGCCAGCGGCGACGACCCGATCGCCGGATTGGGGGAAGAGGAGGAGGCGATACCCACGCTCCGAGATCCACCGTACATCATCATCATCATGCTCGCCGGGTTCAACGTTCTCATGCTGTTGTTCGCCCTCATGATGGGGGTGCTCGCCAGCCAGGACCCGCGGCGTAAGGCCCGAGGGGGCGAAGAGGGAGAGTTCGGTGAGGAGGACGACTGGATGATGGAGTTCATGGGCAGCGGGGACTCGGATGGACCTTCCGATGTGCGTGGTGACCTCGACGCTGCACCCGAACGAGACCTGTCGGATGCCAAGGCGCTCGAAGATGATGATGACCCGTTCGCTAGTAAGGAGAAGGAGCAGAAGAAGCGGCGTAAGAAGTCAAAGAAGAAAGAGGTCGAAAACGACGACGACGAAGACGACGACGAAGACGAGGATGACGAAGAGGATGACTGGGGTGACGAGGACGAAGATGAGCCCGCGCGCAAGAAGAAACCCAAGAAGCGCGGAAAGAAAGGGTCACGGCGCGCTATCAAGCGCAAGAAGAGCTGACTTGGTCCTCTCCCAAGCCACCGGAGCGGTAATCCCCATCCGGATGGTCTGAGACTTCTGGAGGGAGCGCGTTGTTCGGCATGGAAGACCCGGTCAAGGTGGTCGAGCAGTATCGCCGCTATGTCAGCGATGGGCGGCTGGAAATCGCCGAAGTGATGGCACAAGAACTGAGCGAGATGCTGCTTACCAGGAAGAATCGAGACCTACAACTGCAGCGCACGCTAGTTGATGCACTGCGCGACCTAGCCTCGATCTACGAACTGCGCCAGAAGTGGAAACTGAGTCTGGCCGCCTCGGGCAAGCTGAAGGGAGAGCGTCGGCTACTGGCACAGCAACTCATCAAGGCTGAGATGCGCGACGAAGCGCGAGCGCTACGCGGCTCGATGCGCGCCAACGACGAGGTGCAGCGCGGGCGTGTACTGCTGGAACGGGGGAAACTGCGCGCCGCGCTGTCAGCATTTCGTTCGGCAGCCAAGGGTGCGCCGAACAATCTCGAAGCGGTGGTTCGCCAACTTGAGGCGCACGAACGTATCAAGGGTCATCTGCGACGCGCCCGGAAGCCCGCCCGCCGTCTCGATGCTGCACTCGGCCGGGTCGGGCCTGTGAATCGCCGTGAAGGCGAATTCGTGCTCTGTCCCGAGGGCGAGGCGACCCATCCGGTAGAACTGCTCGTCTCCGACCTGAAACGCTGGCTCGACCCAGCGCTTCGACTCCCCGCGTCCGAGGCGGTGGCGCTCAAGAGTCGGGCAGACGAACTCATGCGGCAGATGGAGGCAATTGCTACCGGAGAACAAGCGGCTGATGCCGCACTGGCTGCCGCGGTCGAAAAACTCGAGCCGGTGGTCGACTACCACACCTACTCGGCTGGCGGCGCTTGACGACCCTGTCGAGATGGCTGGCTGATCACTCATATCTTACCGAGGAAATCCTGCCACGCGCGGCAGGCTGGACACCAGGTCCAGCGGTTCCCATCGTGCGTCATCTCCTGCAAGAATCCGCCACAGTTTTTGCACGGCGGGTGGACAACTGCCTCGGCAGGAATACTCGGAGGTGCGAACGGCGTCTGACCGCCACCCGTCTGTGCTCCCGTCGACGTGCCCGCTCTAACCTTGCCGCGCATCATGAAAGCGCCGAACGCCAGCAGCAGCAGCACTCCCGCCACGATGCCGATGATCGTCACCGACAGTCCACCTTCAGAGGTATCCTGATCGTCGTCGTCGCTCCCGGTTGTGTTCGCCGTACCAC
Source organism: uncultured euryarchaeote (assembly GCA_937897085.1). Lineage (GTDB taxonomy): Archaea > Thermoplasmatota > Poseidoniia > Poseidoniales > Thalassarchaeaceae > JAKUTA01. The sequence continues at coordinate 7,756 of CALCOR010000210.1, forward strand.
CATCCTGATTCGGGTTCGGTTCAGGGTCTGGGTCAGGGTCTGGGTCTGGGTCAGGTTCAGGGTCAGGGTCTGGGTCAGGGTCAGGGTCCGGGTCCGGATTCGGCTCCTCAGGCGGCGGCACTGTGTAAGTGACGTTCAGCC
>CALCOR010000211.1 GCA_937897085.1 uncultured euryarchaeote
ATGCCCGGCGCGTCGATCACGCAGAAGGTCTCCATGGTGCGACCGCAGCCCGACATCTGGGCTCCAGAAGTCGACCACGGTGGCCTGATGGACACCTACTCGGATGCTGACCGCACGGTCACCGTCGGCCTGTCGGACTTGGGAGAGCCTCCGAGCGGAGTCAACGTCTCGAGCGGCACCGACTCCAACGGCAACCTCGAGGGACCTCACATCTTCTATCGCACCTACGACACCACCGCCAGTTCCTGGTCGGGGTGGACACGGCGCGCGATGACCCAGGAATCAGGCATGTCCAGGGCACAGTGCGACCAGACCCCGTGCGACTGGTCCGCCACCATCCCGGGAACGGACCGCACCAACTCAGTCGAGTACACCATCCACGTGCAGGACAACAAGAACAACTGGGCGAACAGCAGCGCCTTCTCGTATACGATCGGCCAACCGACGAAGGTGTTCACTGTCGAATGGCACGACATGAACTGCTACTACACTTCTTACATCTGTAACTATCAGGTGAAGATGTACGACGTGACCAATGAGGTCGAACTGCTCTACGACCCGAACAGCAACCCGTACTACAACTGGGAGAGCATCGGCTACCAGAAGGGTGGCAGCACGGCTATCGGTGCCACGCTGCAGGAGAGAGGGCCTGGATTCGTCAATCAGGTGAACCAGTTCAACTACAACTACCGCATCGCCACTGATGGCAACAACCACGGCTACGAGAAGATGAGCGTCGGTGGATACAGTGAGTTGTACAACTACAACGAACACTCAGTCGGTGGCAGCTCCACCGGCATGCCGTATGTCTTCTACTGCATGTATTACTGGTACCAGTATTACAACCAGTGCCAGACGATGATCGACATTCCGTCGGGCTTCGACTTCGAGTGGTTCGGAACCACCTACAGCGGTAACACCACCGGCAAGATCGACGCCGCGCGCAACGGCGCGATGGCGTTCACCAACACCCAGTCCACCTACCGCGGCGGAATGCAGCAGATGACCACGTACTACAGCTCGCCGAACTGGTTCTACAACAACTGGCCCGAGCTGCCCAACACGGGTGCGTACGTCAACAGGGTGCACATCGCTCCCTGGTTCGGAGCCTATGGCGCATACTACTGCTACTACAACCAGGCGACCCAGTGCGCCATCCGCACCAAGATGGTGCCGTTCGAGGGCGCCGGAATGGACGTTTACTCGGACATCACCACACCCACCATTTGGGACAACGAGATGAGTCCGATCCGCATCGTACCGAGCGGCGACTACATCCGCGTCACGGCCGATCTCACGATCGAGGCTGGCGTCGAGGTCCTGTTCGGTGACGGCAAGGGTATCGACATCGCCGGAGCGTGCAACAAGTTGACCGTCACGGGCAACTCCACGCACCGCAACTCTGTCGGGAGCATCGGCAGCGGAACCGGACTCGGATTCGCGTTCACCAACGGTGGATGCTCGTCCGCCAACAACGACGACCGTCACGTGTTCGAGAACGTTGACTTCGAGAACGTGTCCATCGCCATCAGCGCGGGCAGTCGCCACGGCAACAACCCGCACTACAACGGCAACGTGGGCAACTTCTCGTTGAGTGACGTGACGTTCACGAACGTCGGGACGGCAATCTCGCACGGCAGCGGTCAGGGCTCCGGCTTCGACCTGTCGGGCGTGACGATGAGCGGCGCGCGCAACTCCTGTGTCGCGCTTCCTGACAGCGGTTCGCTGACATGGATCGGCGGCGGCGCCAGCGATTGCAACACCCTCCAAGGGAGCGGCGATGGCGCTATCGACACCGGAACCGGCAGCAGCGTGTACCTCGAGAACGTCGGGTTCAACGACTCGCGCGTGAACGGCGTGTTCGGTGAGGCAAGCGACCTGTCACTGTCCAACGTGACCATCGACGCCTCCGCTCTGTCCGGCACACAGTCCGGAACCGCGGTCGGCCAGACCGGCAGCCAGAACTATGGCACCAGTCTGAGCCTGTTCAACGTGCAGGCACCAGGATACGCCTGGGGTCTGCGAACGCACGCGACCGACGACATCAGCATCGACACGCTGAACAGCGGCGGAATCCTGCTGGCACCGGGCGGAACGTCCGCGACGGTGATCGGCTCGACCGGCTACGACATCACCGACATCACTTCGACAGGCAATCTCGCGATGACGCGCACGACGCCTTCCTCGATGACCAACATCGACCTCGACGGCTATCTGGAGTTCTCCGGAACCGCGGCTGCTGGCGACCAGATCGCAATCGGCAATCTTGTCGCTGACGGAATCTCAGTCGTCGGCTGCGGCTGGAACGTGCGCGCTGATGGCGTCACCTTGGGTGGCGGCTCGGCCGGCACCTGGGCGACTGCCTCGTGCACCTCGTCCAGCGCCCGCAGCGCGTTGACTGTGGTCGACGGGACCATGGCAGGGAGTTCGAACAACGGCAACATCGTATACGCACGCAACGGCGAGGTCACTCTGGCTGGCATCGACATCACGGGCCAGACCAACATGGGTGCCTATGTCGCCGTCGCGAGCACCAACGGTGACGCCCGCCTAATCGGCGTCTCCTGGCAAGGCAACGACTGCGCCGACTCCAACGGCTGGACTGGACAGTCCACCTGCTGGGTCGATGTCACATCGTCATCCGGTGTGCTCTACGCGGGCGGGTTCGCGCGCGTGGCCGCGTTCCGTGTGATGAACCTCGTACCTGTGTTCGTCGCCGACCACGCGGTGACGACCAAGGTCGTCGACTACTCTGGTGGAGTGGTTACCGATATCATGACCGTGGGCACCACCTACACCGATGCCACCGGCAACGCTTCGGCCTGGCTGATCAAGGACAAGATCGAGCGGGTCAGCGGTTCCCCAGCGGTAACCGACAGTTAC
>CALCOR010000212.1 GCA_937897085.1 uncultured euryarchaeote
ACCTACTGCGACCGCCTCTGCTACGCCAGCGCCAACACCTGGTCACACGCCTACATCTACGCCGCCGAGAACCTGCTTGAGGTCGAGGTTCCTGAGCGTGCTGAATTCATTCGACTGGTCGCAGTGGAGATCCAGCGCATCGCCAGCCACCTCATGTGGCTGGGCGCCTACTGTCCCGACGTCGGCAACCTGACCGCGTTCGTCTGGTGCCTGCGCGAGCGAGAGATGATGCTCGATTTGCTCCAGGAGCTGGGCGGCAGTCGGCTGCACTACAACTTCCCGCGTATAGGGGGCGTCAAGCGGGACCTACCCATCGGCTTCGCGCAGCGCTGCCGTACCAAGATCAACCTGTTCCTGAACAGGGTCCAGGAGTACGAGGCGATGCTCGACGAGAGCACAGTGTTCCTAGTGCGCACCCAGGGTGTCGGATATGCCAAACCCGAGGAGATGGTCAACCACGGGGTCACTGGGCCCAACGTTCGCGCCGGCGGCATCAACTACGACGTTCGCTGGGCACATCCCTACTCTGTCTACGACGAGGTCGACTGGGAACCGTCGGTCGAGAAGCCCTCCATCAAGGGTGCCGATTGCTACGACCGCTATCGTGTACGCGTCGAGGAGATGCTGCAGAGTGCGCGCATGGTGTTGGATGCCTTGGACAAGATGCCGGGCGGCGCTGACACGCATCACCAACCGGGCGACGAGGCGCTCCTCGCCAAGGCCCCGCTGCGTGCTCCCGAAGGCACCTCAGGATTCCACCACTTCGAGGACAGCCGCGGCGAATCGATGTTCTACATCGTCGGCGGTGGGGACCAGAGAGGAAAGTTCCCCTATCGTAATTCGATACGTTCTCCGATGTTCATCACCATACCTTACGCTTCGAAGTGCATGATTGGCTACAAGGTGGCTGACATCCCGGCGATCATGGGTTCCTTCGACCCGTGCATCGGGGAGACCGACAGGTGATCGCATGGCTGAAGGTGACTGGTTGGACATTCGTGGATGGATCGAGGCGTTGTCGTTCGCGATTGCGGACAACACGGTGGGCATGAGTCGTTTCTGGCGACAGAAAGGGACCACCGCTGACATCCTGACTGAGTTGATCATGGCGGTAGTCGTCTTCGGCCTGATCATGACCACGATGCTCGCCCTGCTGTGGATCGAGCGCAAGTTCTTCGCCCGCATCATGGACAGGCGCGGCGCCACGATGGCGATGCGTAGCCTGTGGGTGGGCGAGGGCGGAGAGCACGCGGACTGGTACGATCTGCTGCCGTTCGGCACTGGTGCGCCTTTCCGTTGGCTCAACCGCTGGCTGAACAAGGTGGCTGGAAGCGACCATGAGGTCGAGTCGGTTGCCCGCGTGCACGACCGCTCCTACCACGGCGTCTGGTGGATGCTGCCGGGTTTCTTCCAGAACATCGCCGACGCCGTGAAATTCCTGACGAAGGAGTGGATGGTGCCCACTAAGGCGGACAAGGTCGTCTTCGAGGTGGCGCCGTTCATCATCATCTCATCTACCATCATGCTGTTCGCCTTCATCCCGCTCGGCCCGCACGTCTGGTCTGCCAACCCTGACTTGTCGCTGCTCTTCCTGATGGCCATCTTCGGCATTGCCCCGCTGGGGGTTTTCTTCGCTGGTTGGTCGTCCAACAACAAATACACCCTCCTCGGCGGAATCCGTTCTGCTGCCCAACTCACCGCATACGAGATTCCCTTGCTGGTCACCGTGCTCGCAGTCGCCGTACTCTCCGGTTCGATGAACATCATCGAGATCGTCGAGTTCCAGATGGACTCGGATGGCTGGAACCTGTTCCTGCTGCCGCTGGGCGCCGCCCTGTTCCTGATCACGATGATCGCCGAGGTCGAGCGCATACCGTTTGACATGCCTGAGGCCGAGGCGGAGCTGGTCGAGGGCTGGTGGACTGAATACGGCGGGTTGCGCTGGGGTCTGCTGTTCATGGCTGAGTACCTGCGCGCTTACGCAGCCTGTCTGCTGTTCTCCATCTTCTTCCTCGGCGGCTGGGAGCCGTTCGGCGGAAATCTGGTTGCACAGTACACCGCATTCATCCCGGGAATCGCCTGGCTGCTCGTCAAGTCCTGGTTGATGTTCGCCGTGTTCGTCTGGGTGCGCGCCTCGCTGCACCGAGTGAGGACCGACCAGATCCTAGAATTTGGATGGCGCTGGCTGCTGCCACTGTCGATGGTCAACCTCGGCATCGCCGTCTGGCTCAGGCTGGGGGTGTGGCAGGGTGACACCTGGTCGCCGCTGGTTGTCGGGCTGATTACCGTCATCGCCGTCGGGCTGTTCGTGCTGCTCGCAATCGACGAGGACCCAACTGCACTCGAAGGGCGCGAGCGACCCTATTCGGTGCACGTGAAGGCAGGTCCGGCCGGTCCGGGGACACACAAGAAGTGAGGAGAGAGAAGCATGGCATACCATCCGCACGCAGCCCCCAACTTCCGCAACATGATTGTGCGGCCTATGTGGATGGCACTCAAGGCGGCGCTGCGCACGATTCCCTATGTCGGCAGTCGCTCGAGGTTCCTAGCAGGTCACAAGGGCGGTGAGAAATACCACGCTCAGCAGGCGGAGATGATCGACGAGGGCACGGCGGAACGGCTGGGCGCGAACCACCCGAGCGTCGGCAAGATCTACGCCGGTGACCGGGAGACCAGCGAACTGGTTCCCTATCTCGAGCGCCCACTGACGGTGATGTACCCCTACGAGCGCCTCGAAGAACTGGAACCGTGGCTGTTCGTTCCGGGCAACTACAACGGACGCATCGGCATCATCTGGGAGACCTGCACCGCGTGCAAACTGTGCATCCGCGCCTGCCCCAACGGCTGCGTGCACATGACGACCGAGAAGCGCGTCAACGTGCTCGACACCACCGAAGAGGGTGACGAATGGCACGGCTATGGCAGCGAGATCGAGGAAGGCGGGCTGGTGGCGCGCAAGAAGGAGGACTTCGAGGATATCGAAGAGTTCAATCTGGTCATCGAGCACACCGATGCACCGCAGCAGTACGATTTCGGGGATCTCATCGAACTTCACGGAGATGTGGCGACCGTACGCTGGGAGAGCGGCGGAGTCGATGAGGTGCCATTGGCTGACCTGCAGCCGGCGGAGGAGGACATCGTTTCCGGACGCATCGACAACGGGCGCTGCATGTTCTGCGGACTGTGCATGGAGGCGTGCCCGTTCGAGTCGTTCTTCATGACCAACGAATACGATGGCATGTCTGGATACAGCCGTCAGGAGCTGTGGATGGACGCTCCGCGCACCCGTGTGCTGCCGTCAGTGCACCGCGAGCGTGTGGATGCGGAACTGGTGAAGCGAGCAGAGCAGGAGCGCGGCAAGCGAGAGAAGAAGGCGGCGAAGGCAGCGAAGGCAAGTGAACAGGCGGAGGCGTGAGAGATGCCCGCCTCCCTGCTCGAAGAGTTCGCATTCGCCTTGTTGGCGCTGCTCGCAATCGCTGGCGCGTTCGGCACCATCTACGCTAAGCGGGTGGCCCACTCGATGCTCTACCTCATCTTCTGCTTCTTGGCCGTCGCCGGAGTCTTCCTGCTCACGGGCGCTGAATTGCTGGCGGCGATTCAGATTCTCGTCTATCTCGGCAGCGTGCTGCTGGTCGTGCTGTTCGGCGTGATGCTCACCCGCAGACAGATTCAGGAGGAGGATTTCCAATGAGGATGCTCGCGACTGTGGCACGCATCGGCGTTGGCGCGCTGTGCGGTTTCCTGCTGTTGGCTATCATGGGCCACCCGATGTGGGACGACGGCGAGAGTGACCTCTCAGAACTCAGTTCGACCAATCTGGCGACCGAGTTGCTGACCGACTGGTCGGTGCCGGTGATCATCCTCGGAGCCCTGCTGGCGATGGCGATGATCGGCGCATCCTATCTCATCCGCGATGAGCGACTGGAGAACCTGCTCTGGGAGCAACGGGAGGATAACGAATGATTCCCGCTGAATACCTCGCTGGCCTGGGTGCCATCCTGTTCTGCATCGGACTGGTAGGTGTGTTCACGCGCGCTAACGCGATCATCGTGCTGATGTGCGTCGAGATCATGCTCAACGCAGTCAACCTCAACTTCGTTGCCGGTGCACTGCACCACGGAGACGTCACCGGCTGGGTGTTCACCGCCATCGCCATCGGCATCGCCGCTGCCGAGGTGGCGGTTGGGCTCGCCATCTTCCTCGCGCTCTATGGCGAGCATGAGTCGATTTCGCTCGACGACATCACGGATCTCAAACATTAGGAGGTGAAACAGATGGGGGAGTCGAAGAATCCGGAGATGAAGTTCCTCATCCCCATCGGGCTGCTCCTGCTGTTCCCATTCATGCGCATATACGGGGGGGAGTTCGCTCGCGGCTTACCGTTCGATGCGCTCGAGTCAGCGTTCCTGATACCTCTGATTCCACTGCTGATATTCCCCATCATAGCCATCCTCGGGCAGGTCTACAACAAGGAGGATTGGTGGAAGGAGCGCTTCAAGGAAGGAGGCATGATCGCCATCGGCAGCCTTGCCATCGCGCTTTCGCTCACCGTCTGGCTCGCCATCCAGTTCTTCACTCAGGGAACCGGCGACGAAGATGCCCTGAGGTGGAACCTGTTCAACTGGATCAGCTTCGATGTGCTCGGGCAGACGGCTGATGGCACTTGGGTGACGATGCAGCAGGACGTCGCGCTGGGCGTCGGCATCTGGGTGGATCCCTTGTCGCTGATGCTGTTGTTCGTCGCCGCCTTCCTGTGCTTCCTCATCTGCTGGTTTTCTCTCGGTTACATGAACACCGATCCGATTAACGAGGACCGCAACCACCGCTTCTACGCCGAATTCGTGCTTTTCAGCGCCGGCATGCTGGGGATGGTGCTGGCCGACTCATTCCTCTGGCTGTTCGTCTTCTGGGAGATCATGGGACTCTGCTCCTACCTGCTCATCGGCTTCTACTACGAACGTCCGAGCGCCGCATACGCAGCGAAGAAGGCGTTCTTGACCACGCGCGTCGGTGATGTGTTCTTGCTCATCGGCCTGCTGATTCTCTACGACCTCTACGGATCACTGGACTACGCCGTCATCTTCGCAGACCCATCGATTGGTGGGACGGTCGATGCTGCGATGCTGAAGTGGGCGATGCTGATGCTGTTCAT
>CALCOR010000213.1 GCA_937897085.1 uncultured euryarchaeote
ACAAGTCCAGTCTCGGAGCCAACGCCATGCTGGGTGCATCACTCGCCTGCATGCATGCGGCAGCGGCACATGCCAAACAACCTCTCTGGCGACATATCGCTGGAGACGATCAGACGAGCATCCCGGTTCCACAGATGAACATCCTCAATGGAGGAGCGCACGCCGCCAGCAACGTCGACGTGCAGGAATTCATGGTGGTCCCCCACGGATTCGATGACTATCCCACCGCCCTGCGCGCTGGAGTTGGATGCTATCACGCGCTCAAGGCCGAACTCAAGCGAGACGGCCTGCTCGGTGGACTGGGGGACGAGGGCGGCTTCGCTCCCAACCTGCCAAGCAATGAGGACGGGCTTCGCTACGTGGTTCGAGCCATCGAAGCAGCCGGATACTCGAGCGACCAGGTGGGCATCGCACTCGATGTCGCCGCTACGGAATTCCAGCACGGGGAGCACTACCATTTCGAGGGGAACGACCTGTCAGCGGATCAGTTGGGCGAGATCTACAGCGGGTGGCTCGACGAATACCCGATCATCTCGCTCGAGGATGCCTTCGGAGAAGACGATTGGGCGGCTTGGGCGCAGTTCACCAAGCGAGAGGGAGAGCGTGTGCAGGTGGTCGGCGACGACATCTATGTCACTCAGAGAGAGCGCCTTGAGCGCGGCATCGACGAGGGCACATCCAACTCCATCCTCATCAAACTCAACCAGATAGGCACTGTTTCAGAGACTCTCGACACCATGGCGACGGCGCGTGCCGCTGGCTTCAGCACCGTCATATCTCATCGTTCTGGAGAGACAGAGGATGTCACCATCGCTGACTTCGCGGTCGGCACCAACGCCGGGCAGATCAAGACCGGAGCACCAGCGCGCTCCGACCGAGTGGCGAAGTACAACCAGCTGCTGAGAATCTCCGAGGAGTGCGACGGCTACGCATCGCCCTTCTGAATCCACTCCGCGACCTGATTCACTCGGATTGAAATAGTGGGCTTGTCTCGGCGCTTCACCCAAGCACGGGTAACAAAGCCTGGCTATGTGCGGGACTGCAAATCCTGATACCTGGGTTCGAATCCCGGCCCGTGCTCCACTCTCATTCCGCTTCATCCCAAGCGCGCACGTCTTCCCCACCCGCTGGGTCTTGGATGAAACTGTCTTCGGTGACACGTACCATGTCCATCCCCAACGCATCGACCCGGTCGGCGAAGTCTTCACTGCTCGCATGCACGTGAGCGCGCGCATCAGGTGACCAGAGAGTGAACATGTGATAGTCGCCGAGATTCTTCTTCTGGTGCCAGAATCGCTTGCGGTCACGCAGCAGCATCGGTGTATTGCGCTTGATGCGGTCAATCACGGTTGCCATACGCACCAGAAATGGCAGGTTGTAGATGCTGGAGGGAATGAGCCAGAGCGTACTCCACTTTCTCCTCGGTGAGCGTAGTTTGAATCCTGCGGCCACCAGCGTTGCTGCAAGCGCAGCATTGCGCGTGAACGAGAACAGCAGCACTCCTCGCTGCTCATCAAGGTCATCGAGTGCCACTCCTGCCACGATTGGATCTCGGTCGGCTCGCTCGACCCCTTGGCGCACCAGCTCGTGTGACAACCCTCGGCCACGGTGACCGGGGTCGACGACCACTGTGCAGAACTCGATGGCACCCGCCCTCCGTTCAAGTTCCAGATGTCCGATGGGCGCACCATCCTCGAGCAGGGTAATCTTCGCTACTTTGTCCAGGCGTTTCACCTCACGTGCGGCGTCCTTGGATGGCGAGCGCAGGTCGATGTTGTCCACCAGCATCCGGTTGAGCCAGTCTTCGAGGGGCTCGTCGCGCATCCATCATCACCTCAGAAGGGGAGTTTGTCGGGATCGATGTTGCCGCCTGATATGATTACGCCCACACGCTTAATCCCCTGTAGGACCCTGAACTGGTCAGACAACACCGCCGCGAGGGGAATGGCACCGCTCGGCTCGACAATCATGTCGAGATGCTCGTGCAGAAGGCGCATCGCCTCCACCACCTCGTCATCGGTGACAGTCACTATCGATTCCAGATGGTCGCGCAGGATTGGCCAGGTCAACTCACCCAGACTCGTCAGCAGGCCGTCGCAGATGGTGTCGGGGTCGGTCTGGGGAATCAGTTCGCCCGCGATGAGCGAGCGAGCGGCATCGTCCGCACCGATTGGTTCAGCCCCGAAAAGCCGGCAATTCGGTTGTGTGGCACGAGCGGCTATGCATGTTCCTGCAAG
>CALCOR010000214.1 GCA_937897085.1 uncultured euryarchaeote
AGTTGAAACAATTGCGATTATTCTTCTCAACATGGCTTTCCTGGAAGCGTGCCGTAAGACGCCATAAGCGTAGTCAGAAAACACTCACATAACCGATGGCCTGAAAGGTGAAGGCTGGCACGGAAGAGTGGTTGAGATGTTAGAGAGAGGAGACCGCAAGGGATTGCTTACTCCCTTGCTTGGCGCTGCACCTACTCGACGAAGCGAACAACTGCCTCGTTTGAGTGCACTCGACGGCCTGAGGGCAGCGGTGGTACTGACAAAGGACACCGTGAAGGCCGTTTCAATTACAGCCATGGAAGCATTGCGAGAAGGTGCTGCCTTCATCGGAATGACCGGTTCGCAGAATGAACTGATCGACCCATTCGAGGACCTCAACGCTCCGATCTGGGAAACAGCACCTCCCGAAGAGTTGCTGGCTCTGGCATACAATTACTGCGAAGAATTGACCATCAGAGAAGCAGGAAATTTCCACCATTCCTTCAAGTATCTACCCGATGAACAAAGGCTGGCGATGTGTGCTGTTTACGCATTCTGTCGTCGTGCTGACGATATCGCAGACGGAGACTGGGCAGACAGATTCCCTGGCTCACTCGGTGAACTCGACCCAGAAGCAGAAACCTATCGCGAGAGGTTGGAGGAGCTCTACGCTAAGGATTCAATAATCGATGAGGATTCATACAAGAATAAATTGACACAATTGTTCTTCTTCCGCAAGAAACTTTCAACCTGCTACAATGAACTCTCCAGCACCGACCCTGTGTTCCTTGCACTGAAAGATACCGTGAAACAATATGGAATCGATAAGGTCTACTTCGACGACCTCATCTCTGGGATGGAAGAAGACCTCTTCGTCAATCGATACAAGACATTCGATGACCTCTATCTCTACTGCTACAGAGTCGCCAGTGTGGTCGGTTTGATGTGTATCGAGATCTATGGCTACGAAGATGAACGAGCCAAGAGATTTGCAGAGTCGTGGGGAATCTTCATGCAACTCACCAATGTACTGCGAGATGTTGGTGAAGACATCGAGCGCGACAGAGTATACCTTCCGCTTGAGGAACTGAAGTCCAACGATATCGAAGAATCTGGATTGATGGAAGGAAAGGTGCAACTCAACAAACATTGGGAGCCATATGTCAAGGAATACGCCAAACGGGCGCGCACATATCTCAAGGAAGCGCGAAAGTTACTCCCCCTCCTTCCCAAGCGGGCAAGATACTCGCCAGCTGCGATGATAGCCTTCTACGAAAAGATCCTTGCTCGAATCTTAAGGCAACAAGGAGATGTCTTCACTGAGCGAATCAGACTTTCAAAACCACAGAAACTATTCCTTGCTGCAACCGTCTATATCAAGTACAGAATCTTGCCAAGATTCCTCTCATCCATCTGGGATGGTGTTGCTAGAGTAGGACTATTGCCAAAGGTTTGATGCTGAGCCCCATACCGCAGGATTGAAGCAACTCGGCCTACTCATCTGTGCGTGGACAGCGTCATCGGAGATATGCACCGCTACCAGCGACTGACCCCCTTCCGGATCAGAGATGTCTTGATCGTAGCATCTCCTTTCGATAATTATGTACTGG
>CALCOR010000215.1 GCA_937897085.1 uncultured euryarchaeote
CGGAGGGTGTGCGCGGTGAAGGAGGAGTCCTGCGCAACAGCGAGGGTGAGCGGTTCATGTTCAACTACGTCCCGGAGATGTACGCCTCCGAGTTCGCCGACACCGAGAACGAAGCGATGCAATGGGTCGAGGAGGTCGTGTCTGGACAGCAGGCGACCGTGCGCCGCCCGCCCGAGTTGCTGACGCGCGACGTGGTCGCCAAGGCGATCAACTCCGAGAGGGAGGCAGGGAGAGGCTCCGAGCACGGCGGCGTCTACCTCGACATCTCTTGGCAGGACTCCGAACACGTCAGGAAGAAGCTCCCCGGGATGTACCATCAGTTCATGGAACTCGCATCCGTCGACATCACCGCGGAGCCGATGGAGGTCGGGCCTACCGCCCACTACGTCATGGGTGGAGTCAAGGTGAACCCGGAAACCCAGGAATCCAGCGTCCCGGGATTGTACGCGGCTGGCGAGGCGGCGACCGGGATGCACGGTGCCAATCGCCTCGGCGGGAACTCGCTCACGGATCTGCTCACCTTCGGCAAGCGGGCTGGAGAGTACGCCGCGGCTGCTGCCGCAGGCACGGACGAGTTCCCCCAGATGGACCAAGATGAAATCGACGACATCGTATCCGAGACGTTGGCACCATTGGAACGGCAGGGTGGAGAGAATCCAGCGAAGGTGGTCGAGAGCCTCCGCGAGATGATGCAGGAGAAGGTGGGCATCATCCGCACTGGCGATCTGCTGAACGAAGCGCTCACAGATCTCGACGGCTTGGCCGAGCGAGGGCTGCACACCTCGCCTGGCGGAGGTCGCATCTACAATCCAGGATGGCATCAGGCACTGGAAATCGACGCGATGGTCGACATCAGCAGGATGTGCGCGCTCGCCGCGCTCGCCCGCGAGGAGAGCCGGGGTGCCCACACCCGAGACGATTTCCCGAATCCAGACCGTAGCGTGTGGGGAAAGGTGAACAGCGTCGTCTGGAAGGATGAGGCGAGCGAGATGCGCATCCGCCACGAATCGATTCCATCGATGCCGGAGGGCCTGCGAGATCTGCTGGACGCCAGCGACCTGAGCGAGGAGGAGTGACGATGACTGACGAGGTGACGTTCCGGGTGTTCCGCGGCGAGCCGGACGACGAGGGTGTGGCATGTGGCGAGATGGTCGACTACACGGTGGCGCTCGACGAGGGCATGGTGGTGCTCGACGTAATCCATAGAATCCAGGCAGAGCAAGCGGCTGACCTCTCATGTCGCTGGAACTGCAAGGCAGGCAAGTGTGGCTCGTGCAGCGCCGAGGGGAATGGGATGCCTCGTTTGATGTGCATGACCCGGATGGAGGATGTGCTCGAGGAGACACCCGTGGGGGAGCCAGTGGTGATCAAGCCGATGCAGACCTTCCCCCTGGTGAGGGATCTGGTGGCCGACGTCTCATGGGCGTACGAGCTCGACCAGAAGATCACCCCAATCTCCGGTCCGGCTCAATCCGATTGGAAATTCCACCAGCAGGAAGCGGACCGGATGCAGGAGTTCCGCTCGTGTATCGA
>CALCOR010000216.1 GCA_937897085.1 uncultured euryarchaeote
GGCTGTTCGTCACGCAAGGTGAACCACTGGTTCATCACTCGCATGTTACTGATGCGATCAGCTCCGGAGACCATCTCGACCTCCATCGACATCATCCCAGCGGCGAACCCGAATCCGAACGAGCCGATCTGGGCATCGTCATCCTTCATGATCTCAATCGAAATGCTCCCGGATTCTCCATCTTCCAAGGTCTGTACGCTCATTCTGACGCCGAACCGATCCATCTCCTCCGACATGGTTGTCGGGTCGAGGTTCGACCCCTGCTGCAGCAATTCATTCACTGCATCGCTGGACATCGCGTCCAGTGGAATTGAATCCACAATGTCATCCTCGTCCGTGAACGATGTAATCTGGTCAATACATCCTGGCAGTACAAGGCTGGCGGCAAGCAGCAGCATCAGCAGTCTTCGCATGGCGTCAGTGCCACCGACTAACCACTTTGACACTTCGCCCTGCGGACTCATTGGCTTATTCCTGATAGGAGAAGCGCTCTTCATCCCACGGATCGCCGCGGATATGGTATCCGTGAACCTCCCAGAAGCCGCGTGCATCAGCGTCGAGCAGTTCCACGCCGTTGATCCACTTCGCTGATTTCCAGCCGTACAGATGGTGGCAAACGAAGCGCATCGGGCCGCCGTGACCTGGGCTCAACGGCTTACCGTCATGTTGCGTGGCGAACAGGTTGTCGGGCTCGAGGAAATCGTCGATGAGCAGGTTGGTCGTGTAATCGCCATGGCAGTGCAGCATGACCGCCGCCGGTGTGCTGTCTAGGTGAGGAGTGATTACATCCCAGAAGGCGGAGATTGGAATTCCCTCCCAGCGGTTGTCGAAGCGAGACCAGGTGGTGACGCAGTGGAAATCACGCGTCGTCTCGTGCGAGCCCAGCGAGTTGAATTCCCTCCAGTCGAACTCGACAGGTTCTGCCAGCCCGACACCCCAGATGCGCAGCCCCCAATCATCGGTCGAGATGTCCGGTGTGGCGCCGTAGGTGAGCACCGGGAACCGTTTGGTGAGGAATTGCCCGGCAGGAAGCCGCGCCGCTTCCTCATCGTCAGTCATGTCACCCACTGGGCGAAGCGACCCGAACACCCCATTTAAGAGCCCATCACCCACGCAGATTGAAGCGCGGAACTGTGAAGGGATGCCAATGGCCGCCGACCTGCTCGTAGTCTACAAGAAGAATTTCGAGGCGGTACACGACCGTTCGGTAGCATCTCTGGAGGATGCGCTGGCCGAATTGGCTGAGGAACGGGGCGTCTCCTACGACCTCACACCACGTGAAGCCGTCAAGAGGGCGGATTTCGTGGGGCGGGACCTCGTCATCATCGTAGGCGGCGACGGCACGCTCACCTCGATCGCACACAACGTCGATGATGACACTCCGGTCATGGGAGTCAACAGCCACCCGATGAGCGAGGACCCGGATGGTTCGTTCGGCTTCTTCATGGACTGCGATCCGACAACATTCGGAGAGGATGTGAGAGCTGCACTGGATGGTGAAGCGATTCCGAATGTGCTGCCCAGGCTGCAAGCGGGGATTGTGACCACATCAGGCAACCGCATCAAGTGCGACCCTGCGCTGAACGACCTGCTGGTTGCGAACACCAACCAGTACGCACCGAGCCGCTA
>CALCOR010000217.1 GCA_937897085.1 uncultured euryarchaeote
AGTCGACGATGGATTGGAACGCAGTGCCCATCGAAGAGCGCGATCCGAGCCACCCTGATACTCCCGTTCCGGACGCGCCACGAGCGCCCGCCGGACTGAATGTCACGCCTGAGGCTCTGCACGACCGCTTCCTCGGTGAACTCGATCACCTCGAGGCGGCGATATCCCTGCATCAGGAGCTGGTCGTCGAGCAGTCTGGAGATATCGAAGCACGCTTCGAAAAGGTCGCAGGTGTGCTGCGCACCGGCGCGTTTCTCGACCTGTTCAGCGGCAGCGAGAAGGACGGTGCATTGGTCATCCCACTGCACGGCTGCGAGTTGTCCGGCGTCGGCCTGTCGATGGGTGAGGTGGATGGTCGGGTGGTGTTCCGCTTGCAACTGGCTACCGGAAGGAGCCAACGCCTGGAGCGGCTGTTCACGCTGCCGTCGGACTGTAACCTCGCTGACGCCATCTGGACGGCGGGCGAACTGCACCTCAATCTCGACCGAAGTTGACCCTGAGCCTCACCGCGCTGGGACTTCCTGGAGACTCTCGATCTCAACCAGCACCTGACGCAGCGCCTCCTGAGCCTGATTCTTGTGGGCTTCAGCCATTTCGTGGCGTGAGTAGCGCGCCTCTTCGAACACACTGTCGAGCGCGACGAGCGCATCCTCGTTGATTGGCAGCGCCTTGCGGATGGCCATCTCGAACTCGCGCACGGTCTCGAAGTCCCGTCGCAGGAACCTGTGCTTCATCAGAACGGCACACATCCCTTCGTAGCAGTTGAAAATCGCCTCGCGGACAGCATCTCCAGCCGCCAGCAGTTCTGCGGTGTAGGAGAAGATGTCCGCCAACTCCTCGATGGCGGTCAACTGGCGACGGCGCCACCATATGGCGAACACCAGCGCAGAGAGCACCAGCGCGGCGATGCCGCCGTATATCCAGCCGAAGCTGGAGTCCGCCACTGCCTCGGGAGGCAGTACGTTCACTGACAGCGTCTGTTCCAGCAGCGCGCGGTCGTCGGCCGCCACCTTCTCATCAGACGAGTTGATCTGCACGTAGAGGTCGCCGTACGCCGACTTGTCCCCGTACGGGTCGGTGGGCGCCACCGAGACGAACTCGAACCAGAACGAACCGTTGGCGGAGGTGCGCCCAATCAGCGTCCGGCTGTAGACGTAGGACTCGTTGTGCAGCACCGCAGCCACCTCGATATCCGCCACCGGCAGTTGGGTGTCGCGGGCGTGTGCTTCGACCCACACGATGACCTTCTTGCCCATGTGCGGCACATCGAGGATGCCGACCTCGAAGTCGACGGCGATGACGACGAAGACCGTGATGTTGACCTCTCCGTAGTTGAAGTGGCGAGTGCTGTTCTTCGAGGATTTGAGGGTCAGCGTGATGTCGCCGGGGGTCATCGTCTGTGGAGCGACCAACTCGATGCGGAAGCTGCTGTCGTTCAGCCACACCAGTTTGGTGCGAATGTCTAGCGACGAAGTGTTCCAGTAGAGCGTCAGGTCGAGGTCAGACACCGGGTTTCCGCTGCCTCCCACTTCAAGGATACGCCCTTCGATGATGATCGGGTGACTGGACGAAGATCGGATGATCATGTTGCTGCTCTCGACCAGTTGCCAACTGATGTCGGCCCAAGTCGTCAGGGACGTCGTGTCGTTGCTCGACAGCCATGCGGATTCTCCAGCGTAGTGTGCTGACAGCGTGTGCCCTCCACGAGCGGAGACCATGCTGACGGGCACTAGCAGTTGGAACCTGCCTTCGGCATCCGTGGTCACAGTGTCCACGAACACGCCATCCAGCAGGATGTCGACGTTGCGGCCTGATATTCCTGGCAGACCCGGCTCATCCGAATCGTAGAGTCGTCCGCTGACGTTCCAGAACTCGCCGCGTGTGGCAAGGCCATTGTCCTCTACTGACAGAAGGATGGAGGAATGGTGGGCTACCCAGATCGTTCCGTTGGCTGAACTCTCGCGGTACCACCCCTGTGCGGGTGAGTAGATATCGATGGGATGACTTCCAAGCCCGATGTTCGGGGGGATGATCCAGTTCAGCACCCAGACGCCCTCGGAGTCTGTGTATGCGGTTCCCACCAAGGTGCCGTTGAAGCGCAACTCGACCGAGTGGTTGTAGATCCAACCGTCTGGAAGATTGTCGCGCGCCGTGCCCGTGAACACGATCGGGTCGTTGATGGCGATCTCTGTCGGCAGAACCAGATCCAAGTTGACCGGGCTGTAGACGTCCCAGGTGGTGTTCGCTTCCGAAGGCAGGTAGAACGTGCTGCCCATGAAGCGGATCTCCATCTGCTGCGGCCCCAACTCCGAGTCCTGTGGTACGGGGTAGTAGACGCTGAAGGTGCCGTCAGGGGCGGTAGTGACGTTGGTGAGCCAGTATCCGTTGAACCATACCTCGATCGTCTCGTTGGCTAGTGGATTATCGACGATGTCCAGAAGCGCTCCGTCGATGACGAGCAACTCTTCGCGGTCGATGTCAGTGCCGCTGGAAGAGAGCACGATGTACGTTGGCACGCTCACGTTCAGCCACTGCTGGTCAGTGCTGTTGAGGTAGTACTCCGGATTGGACGGATCCCCTTGACCCATAGGGTCGACCCACATGTAGCCGCCTAGGAAATAGACGCTTACCAGGTGCGCTCCCGGTCCGATGTCTCCCTCTAGGGTGTACTGGATGCTGAAGATGCCCGTTGTCGCGTTGGACTCAACCATCGTCAGCGTATTCACGCCGTCGATCTCGAGATGCACGACACCTGCTTGGGGTACACCTCCATCCAGGAGCACCTGCCCAAACTCATCGAGCAGGGTGCCGTTGACGTAGATGAGTTGGCCCGATACGAACTCGCCCTCGACCGAGGTGATGTCGAGCACAGTCGGCGCGAGGATGATGATGCGGGCGATGTCGTTGTCTCCGGCGACTCCAGTCGGACCGGCGATGCCGGCGTATTCGGCCGTCAGGTTGAGCGGCCCGGGTGCCGTGGTAGAGGGGACGTTCAGCAGCACGAAGGCTGTGCCGTTGGCATCGGTGATTGCGGTGACGCTGATGTTCAGGTCGGGGAAGGCGACGGTAATCGTTGCGTTGCCTATCGGAGTCAAGGTGTTGTCCTTCAGCAGCAGTTGCACACTGACGTTGTCGCCGCGAATCGTTCTGTCATCAGGATGCAGGTCTAGTGGAGTGACGATCTGCAGCACGGAGAATCCGCGACTGTCGAAGCTGTTGTTACCAGACGATCCGCCATAGTAATTCACGGAAGGAGTGTAGGTGGCAGTGAGGTTGTGGTTCCCGCGGGGGAAGTCGGTGTCGAGCGTGAGAACCGCTTGCCAGGTGCCGTTCGCCTGAGCGACGCCGTTGCTGACGACGAAGGTGTCGCTGAACCCGTCGATGTTGAACGCCAGTTGCGGCAGCACCCCTGAGCCGTCTCGGAAGATGATGCCCGAGCCGTTGTCCGACACCAGCGTTCCGGTGACATTGAATGAATCTCCGGCCATCGGGTTGGCTGTGATGGGGTCGACCACCAGGAAGGTGATCGAGCGCACGCTGATCGTGCTGAGCGAGCGACTTGTCGGGTGCAGGGTCCACGTGCCGTTGTAGTACAAGGTGACAGTCACCTGCCCGAGCGGCTGCGTGTTGGGCACGGTGTAGTTGAACAGTGCCGTGCCATTGACGTCGGTGGTGTTCTCTGCAGACATCCACGTGTCGTGGAACATGGCTGACACGCTCATGTTCGCCAAGAAGCGGAAGTTGTCACTCTCTTCGACCAGGCGTGCACCGAAGGTGACTGGGTCGCCGCGGGTGATGACAACCGGGATGAGCGGAAC
>CALCOR010000218.1 GCA_937897085.1 uncultured euryarchaeote
CACTGGAGAGAGTCACACAGCTCTGCAGTTGTTTCGCAGTCGGCTGAATGATAACAAGGATGTCGAATATGCGAACTACTTCCTAGGCCACCCCAGCCTGGACGAACCGGAAATCTACATCCGAGTTAAGAAAGGCAAGAATGCATCAAAGATTCTGAAGAATCTGTGCTCCGGACTCGCTAAGGAATTCGGGAAAGTCAAGTTGTCCTGAGGCGGCTGCTCGATGCCCGAAGACGAACTGGCGCGGAGCCTCGGACTCTCAACCTGGATTTCAGAGACGGAGGGTATCGGCGGACTGCTGAAGGTGCGGGTCGAAGACTTCCGCGTCGAGGAGGTGGCCAGAACACCAGCGCTCGACCACAAAGGAAGGTTCACGGTCGCCCGCATCACACTCACTGACTGGGAGACCAACCGCTTCGTCAGTAGACTGGCACGGGAGTTGAGCATCAGCCGCAAGAGAATCTTCTTCTCGGGGACGAAGGACAAACGTGCAGTGACCACACAACTGTTCGTCATCGATGCCCCAGTGCACAAGGTCGAAGTCGTTGAGTTGAAAGACGTCGACATCGAGGTGCTCGGACGTAGCCACCAGAAGTTACGCTTGGGGGACCATGAGCGCAACAGATTCACTGTCGTGGTGCGCGGCTGTGCCTACGCCGACGGAACCCCGATGAGCGGCGAGCAAGCAGTCGAGCAGGTGGATTCGATCATCGCCGCCCTCGATGCACGGCTTGGTGAAGCCCGTTTCCCCAACTGGATCGGTCCGCAGCGGTTCGGTTCGATGCGGCCGGTCACCGCAGAGGTTGGACGCCATGTGCTGGAAGGTGATTTCCAAGGGGCTGTGGACACTTACCTTGGCATGCCCGGACTGAGAGAGTCAGAGGAGGTGGCGCTTTTCCGTGAATGTTGGCGCAAGCAGCAGTCGGTGGAAGCGGCACTGGAGGTGATTCCGAGACAACTCGGTTTCGAGCGGGATATGCTCAATCACCTCAAGGGACGTGAGAATGATTGGCGCGGAGCGTTCCGCAAACTACCGAACAACCTGCAACTGATGACCATCCACGCGTTGCAGTCACTTGTGTTCAATCATGTTCTGGTAGAGCGGATCGAGCGGGACATGCCACTGACCTCTCCCCTCGTCGGAGACCTGGTCGGACCACTGCTGGAGGGTGGGAAGGTCGATGTCGGAAAACTCTCCACCGTCGAAGAAGACACCCTGGGTCGTATCGCTCGAAACTGTCGCCTCGGCAGGCTGGCAGTCACCGGTCCGCTGCCGGGTTCCGAATCCGTGGCTGCGCTGGATGAGGCCGGAGAACTGGAACGCGCGGTGTTGGTTGACCTTGGACTAGACTCGACTGACTGGAAGGTCCCGGAGATCCCCCGCCTGACAACGAAGGGAACGCGGCGTGCACTGACCGCGCAATTCGTGGAACTGACGCATGAAGCGGCTGCGGTGGTCGAGGAGGGTGACCTCAGCTATCGCTGGACGGACGGCCCGCAGCCCGGGGAATGCTGGCACCCCGATGGTGGCGCCGTTCGCTTCCGCTTCAGTCTGCCACCAGGAACCTATGCGACCACCTTGATGCGCGAACTGATGCGCACGCCGATACACCAGCAGTGAGAGTAGACGTGGGCGATTCGGGCAATGTCTGACGAACAGTTCAGATGAGACCAATCTGCAGGACCTCGATCTCGCCGACCCCGGATATCGCGCGGATCTCGTCTTCGAAGGAGTCGAGCGTGCCGTCGCCCTCGTCGATCACACAGTGTGCCTCTACGAACATGATTCCGAAGGCGAGCGGCTTGATCTCGACCATCTGCACGACGCCGACATCGCTCTCCAAGGATTCCATTGCGGCAGCGATTGCGTCGGCGGCGGCGTCAGCGTCCGGGTCGCACATTATCTTGTAACGAATCGCGACACGTCCCATCGTTCCACCTCAGGGGCCTTTGAAGCCGCAACCGGGGCAGATGTATGGGACACCTTGGTTGCGGCAACGGGCGCTGCGACCGATGCCCTCGCCACAGCTCGGGCAGGGAAAAGCGGTGCTCATCCTCTCGGTCAACGGGAGTCCTGAGGCGGTGCAGACCTCGGCTTTCTTGCTCATGCTCACAACCTCTGATGGACCGCCGAACGGCTGCCCCCTTTTATGATTGCTCAACGGCAGACGACGTGGCTGTGGGCGCTCACGAGTCGAGTACGGTCAACTGACCATGACGCCCGGTGCTGACAACCAGTTCTCCGTGGCTGCGCCGGCACCATCCACCCTCGATGCGCACGACGTTCCCGGTGCTCACCTGATCGACCTGATCACCCCACAGAACCAGTCCGACGATTCCGGTCTCATCACGAGCGCATCCGGCCGCTACCGCACCATGGTAATTGGGACTCGACACCAACCGCCGCGGATAACGGCGCAGCACGAGTACCTCCAGATTGGTGAACCCTGCTCCGGGCTTGAGTTCTCGCACCTGCATTCGAGCAGGTTTGGGTGCTGCGTCACCCTCGCCACGCCCCGTGGACTCGGCGAGCCCTGCATGACGCAGGATCGCCAGCGTCCTCTCGCTGGTGGCATCGTTTCCATTCGTTCTTCCATTCCGATTCGTTGTCCTCATCGTTCGAGACATACCAAGGTCAACTGAGCGCCATGGGTTGTCTGTTGTGGCAGGGGTGAGCCGAAACTGAAAGTGCACGCCGAGGCCTTCGCGTTCACCACGACGCCTCAAAGTGAACGTCACTCGTCATCGCCGGAGGTGGACTTGACCAACCTGAATCCAACGCGGCCCGCTTCTCGCCGCTCGTCAGACTCGCCCGCGGGTATCACGAATCCATCATCTGCAAGGCTCCGATTCACCAACTCTTGAACAGACATGGTGCCAGTTCCCTTGCTGGGTTTCTCCTTCCTGTTGCGGCATACCAGGTATGTTTCAGAGGAGCTGTTGCGACTGGCATCGGGAGAGAATCGCTGCACAGTGGAGAAGCGGGTGTTCGCTGCAGAAATGAGCGCCTCGATACCTCTGCCCTGGAACACCTTGGTCACCAACACCCCGCCTGAGCCCATCAGAGGGTATGCGAAATCGAACACCGAGCACACGAGATCAGTTGAGATCGCCTGGTCCATCTCGTACTGCCCCGTCAACCCCGGGGAGATGTCCGAAACAACGACACGCAGGATATCACCTTCGAGTGCGTCGCGGATGCGCTGCTGAGTACCTTCATCGGTGATGTCGCCGACAACGAACGTGCAGCCGTCAACCGGTGCGCATCCCTTCAGGTCGACTCCGATGACCGCGCCATCCTCGCCCACCTCCTCCACTGCCACCTGGGACCAACCCCCTGGGTGACAACCGACATCGAGGACGGTGTCGCCCCGCCGGATTACCCCGAACCGCTCCTGGATCTGCTTCAACTTGAACGCCGAACGTGTGCGATAACCCGTGTTGCGAGCCTCGCGTTGCCATGCGTCGCTCCGGTTCGTCGACCCTCGCCGGTTGCTCATTGTGCGGCCGGCGCCGCCGGGCATATGTAAAGGGGGCGCGTGGGATGCGCGTGCTGGACAGCATGGCGGGAACGAGTGGTACGCAACCTTCACCAGTCGTTGTCCGCGCGCTGGCGCTGACAT
Source organism: uncultured euryarchaeote (assembly GCA_937897085.1). Taxonomy (GTDB): domain Archaea; phylum Thermoplasmatota; class Poseidoniia; order Poseidoniales; family Thalassarchaeaceae; genus JAKUTA01. The sequence goes on from CALCOR010000218.1 coordinate 3,624, forward strand.
TGCTGCTGGCATCGGCGCTCGCGCTACCGGCCACAGCGTCACAGATGGGCGAAGGAACGCTGCTCGAAGGTTCACTGCAGGTGAGTGGAGGTGGTACGGTCCTGCAGGAGCAGGTCACCGCCACGTGGTGCGAAATCTGCGCTCGTAGCGACCCGCGCGTGAGCGCTTTCGAACAGTCTGTTTCTCCGCGGGTCCAGCGGATAGCCCTGCACCCAGACGATGGTTCCGATCCGCTCGGAACACGAATATCGTCGCACAGAATAGTGCGTTTGGGGGAGAATCCAGCCACGCTTCCTGTACCGTCCTTCTGGCACGATGGTCAAGGGCAGTTCACAGGAGAGGTGAGCGAAGGGAGGCTGCAGCTGCTGCTGCTGGCGGCAGAGAGTGAGCGGAGAGCTGACACTGAGTTGGACCTGAGAGTAGAACGCACGCACGTCTCCATCATCATCGATGTGCACCTCGATGTGGTGGCGGGCCAGAATCTCAACGACACCCAGTTGAGCCTGTTCGTGACAGAAGACGACGTTGACCTCGGGGCGGAGGAGGCTGCCCGGATGAATGGCATCAGCAGGCATCAGGGTGTGGCGCGGGCGCTGATTGAGGTCCCACTGACCGAAGTGGCCGACTCACAGCGGGAAGCGGCGGCTGCTTCAGTGGCATTCGCTGAACCTGTCGAGGCATGGAGCGCCACGCTCGAACGCCACGGTGACGTGATTCATCTGAGACTCCAGTTGGTACCTGACACGTCATGGACGCTCGGCAGCCTCGGATTCACGGTGGTGCATGAATCGGTCATCGGGGTCGATGACCTGCGCGTACTCGGCGCCGTCTCGGCCATGCAACGGGATGAGGTGCCCGAAGGAGGCGGTGGCGGATGGGTTCTGGTCGCCATACTGTTCCTCTCCTGTATGTTGATGGCGCCAGAGATTTCGTCAAGACTGGCGCGTTGGACCGGATTCGACTTTGAGGGGCCTGCCGAGGATGCCTGACGCCCGTATTGCGTTCGGTGCCAACTCTTCCGCCGAAACATCATGATTTGTCATTGGACTCCAATAAGGTATTCGTATCCCCGTTCGCGTATGTTCTATGAATTGCTTTATGACCTATTAGCACCATCATTATCTTGATGGAGCGGAAAACCGAACCCGAAGACATGCGGGACGAGACAGTCGTCGTCACGCGTGAATGGATCGTCGAGTACATCGTAGAGATTCCCGGGGAGGACGCCCTCAACCACCTTTCCATCCTGCGCGGCCAGGACGTGCACGACGTGCAGGCGCGTCTCTATCAGGAGTTGCGCGAGGAGTATCCGGCCAGCGAAAGGATCGAGGTGACTGTCATCCGCCTGCTGCCCGTCGAGAAGGATACCGACGAACAGATGTTCGAACTCGGCGGCGTCTACCAACCCTAAGCCAAGGAATGGAATATCCAGCCATGGCGGACTGCAGGTGCTACTCAGGAGAGGGGCTCGG
>CALCOR010000219.1 GCA_937897085.1 uncultured euryarchaeote
GGCCACGACATGGGCTATCGACTGACGCTGATGCTCGAGGAACTGGGCGAGCTCGCTTCAGCGATCACCAAGGGAAAGCCGAAGGAGGAGGCCGCGGAGGAACTGGCGGACGTGTTCATCCTCACGCTGGGGAACGCGCTGGCGATGCAGGTGGATCTCGAGGCCGAGTTCCACAAGAAGATGGATCGCATCATGACCCGCGAGGCGAAGCGCGGCAATCTGGGCATTCGCGTAACCGAGTACACTGGCGGCGATTGACTGAGGCGTGGCGCAACCCCTACCCTCTGCTCAAGCGCGCTCGTAGGTGGCGACCGCACTGGCGATGGTGTTCTTGTCGTTGACCGGATGCTCCTCTCGGCTGACCTCGACCCATTGGTCCCAGTCGATGTACGGGAACCAGGTGTCGCCTTCGACGCGCGCTTCGACGTGGGTGACAAGCAGCTGCTCGCAGTGAGGTAGCAATGCCGCGTAGATCGCACCGCCGCCGATGACCCACGCCCAGCCATCGGCGCCCGCATCGATGCCCGCGATGTCCAGCGCCTCGGCGATGCTGTTGACGATCTCCACACCGGGAACGTACCATTCGTCATCTCGGGTGAGCACGACGCTCGTCCTGCCCGGCAGCGGCCTGCCGATGGCGTCGTATGTGCGCCGACCCATGATCATCGGACAACCCATGGTTGTGTCCTTGAAGTGCTTCAGGTCCGCCGGCAGGTGCCACGGCAGATCGCTGTCCCGGCCGATGACCCCGTCGAGGTCCATTGCGACGATCATGCCTAATCTCATCTTTTTCGCCTCACACGGATATGGGTGCCTTGATGTGCTCGTGGTGCACGTATTCTTCAATCTTGATATCATCGTATCCGAAGTCGTCGATCTCCCGGCAATCGGGGTTGAGCTGCAGAAGAGGGGATTCGAGTGGTGTCCGGCCGACCTGTTCGCGCGCTTGGTCGAGGTGGTTGCGGTAGAGGTGGGCATCCCCGATGGTGTGGATGAACTCACCCGGCATCAAGCCCGTCACCTGAGCCACCATGCAGGTCAGCAGCGAGTAGCATGAGATGTTGAACGGGACACCGAGGAAGACGTCCGCCGAGCGCTGATAGAGTTGGCACGACAACTCTCCATTGCTCACATGGAACTGGAACAGCGCGTGGCAGGGCATCAGCGCCATGTCCTCGAGCTCCCCGGCATTCCATGCTGACACGACGATTCTCCGGCTCTCAGGTGTTGTGCGCAACAGGTTGACTGCCCGTTGTAATTGGTCGATCACCTCTCCGTCATTGCCTTCCCATCTGCGCCACTGCTTGCCGTAGACCGGTCCGAGTTCTCCATCATCATCTGCCCACTCGTTCCAGATGCGCACGCCGTTCTCTTGCAGGTAGCGGACGTTCGTCTCGCCGCTGATGAACCAGAGCAGTTCGTGGATGATGCTCGGCCAATGCAGCTTCTTGGTGGTCACAGCAGGGAAGCGGCGGCGCAGGTCGAATCTCATCTGGTATCCGAACACGGACAGCGTGCCGGTTCCGGTGCGGTCATCCCGCTCGACGCCCTCAGTGAGGATGGTACGCATTAGTTGCAGATACTGGTCCATCGCTGACGCCGACTTGGATGGGTCACTCGACGCACTATGAACAAAGCGGCTGGGAACTCCATCGGGTCAGACTCACGGTGCCCCTAGAGCGCGGAGTGTGGCGATGGTCTGGTCGGTGAATTTTCGGTAGAGGTTACCGATGTCCGCTCGTTGTTCATCCTCTGGCATCGCGGCGATTTCCTCCACCCGGGAGTCGTCGACGTCACCGCCTTCGGGGTGTGCGCTCCACTCCGCCCAGGTGATGGGTGTTCCGAATCTCACGGTCACCGGTCGCCAGATGCGCGGCAGCGGTGCTTGGCCGGGCGCGAGGAACTCGTGGCTGCCAGAGATGCCAGCGCACACCACGGGAACGTTCGGGAA
>CALCOR010000220.1 GCA_937897085.1 uncultured euryarchaeote
AACCAAAAGCGTCTGGTGGATCCCAATCAGGTCGATGATAGCCCGCCCGCGATGGCGGTCACCAGCGACCGTTTGCGCACCGCGGCAGTCGCTTGGGTAGACAGCGATAATTGTGGGGGTGGTGCGGGCTTTGAGTCTCTCTGTGTGCGCAGGATCCAGCGCAGCCTGGTCATCCTCGAGCCGGTCAACGAGACCGGGCAGTTGGTGTTCGAACCCGGCGAAACGAAGTCCGTGGACTTTGAGATCGACTATCGCGGTTCCGCGAGCAGCGGGGATCTCACCACCCACCTCGACTGGGTCTCAGGGATGTCCACCAACTGGGACATCTCCGTGGTGGTCGGTTCAGGACAGACCGCCAACACCCTCTCACCACTCGATGAGGACTTCCAGATCAGTCCCGGCGCCACACCGATGCGGGTGACGATCACAGCTCCCTCGAAGTACGCGGCGAGTGATTCTGAGAATCACCTCCCAGCGTTATCGATATTGGACGAGAACGATGGCGTACTGAATTCTTTCATCCTCGATATCACCCTCAACGTCGAACACCGAATCGAACTGACCACGCCACAGGACACAATCGAGATCGAGCAGGGTGGGAGCGGTCTGTTCAGCGTCAACATCAGCAACTCAGGCAACATCTGGGAAGAGATATCGTTTCCCTCCACCACCACCGAGGCGGGGCGCGCTCTGTGGGGTCTGCCCTACGGATGGAGCATCAATTTCGTTGATTCAGTGGACGTTCTGAATGGTCAGATGATCACCAAGAACCTGCAGGTCAGGGTGCCCGATTTCCAGGATGATGGCTCGGTCATCCTCACGCTCATGGGCACCTCCACCAAGGCTGCACTGCCGAGTTCCAGTGATGGTTCGCGAACGACGCTGGACTTGGAGGTCATCGTCGCCATCCGTAGCAGCGGAAACATCGTGTTCGAACTCTGGGACGCCGAGGAGAGCGTGAATCCCGGAGAATGCGCTGAATTCCGCATCATGGTGAACAAGAACTACGGTAGCGGGACCCTCAGGTTCTCGATGCCGTTGGCTCCCGCTGAGAGGCCCGCCTCCGTCTCCGTTGAGGATTGGAAAAAGAACCATTGGACAGTATCCGTCGATTTTTCTGAGGCTCCGGGCGGCAACGCAAACGGTCTGTCTGCGCTGCGGACCTGGGCCGGCGGCAGCAACCATCCAGTGACCGTCGAACTGTGCGCGCCCGAACTGGGACTGGCTGGAGTGAAAGAGAAGGTGTCACTGCGGGCGGAACTCAACACCGATTCTCGTGTCAACGATGAGGTGGACATGACCGCCATCATCCGAGCAGTATGGGGGCTGGAGGCGTTCTCGGTCGATGAACCCGGACAGATGAATCCAGGCGATACATTCGAGGTTGGCATCAACGTGACCAACATCGGCAACATCGCCGACACGTTCGACCCGCGCCCCGGCGAGAACAGCCAGTCTTGGGAGATCGAAGTAGTACCCGGTACCCCCTCTGGACTGGTGCCCTCCGCATCGATGACGATGTTCGTGCGCGTACGGGCGCCGTTCGACGTTCCCGCCGGCGAGCATACAGTACAGGTCGACCTTGTCTCCACGGCCACCGACGAGGAGTCGTTGCGTACATCGGTGAACATCTCGGTCGAACTGCTGCCGTGGGTGGATCTGGCGCTCGAGCACGAGGGCTCCAAGGATATCTGGTTGGATACGCGCGGGCATGTGGACATCTCGTTCAACGCCGTCAACAACGGCAACTGGTTGGAGGCGCCCTGGCTTGAGAACCACACCTTGGAAGAAAATCTTGGTTTGGCTCGGGAACCGGGATTGGCGGGCCTCGAAGGTGTGCAATTGACCTGGTATCTGGTGGAGAATCAGGGAACTCCAGTGGCGATGTTCTCTGCCATAGAACCCGCCGAAGATGGGCGCCTCATGTTGCCTGAACTGGCTCCCGGAGCAAAGATTCCAGTTGTACTACGCGTCAGCATGGATGGCTGGCCTGGATGGGGTGAGAACGAACTCGGAGTGCGGTTGCGCTCAGGCATGGGCTACGCTAACGATGGGGGAGACCGGGATGCCGACACGAGTTGGCTCAGTTGGGGGGATGACGACTCCAACGACCAGCGCTTCACCTTCCGCGTGCAAGTTGCTGACCTCAGTGTGCACACGATTACCGAATCGTCCGAGGATGGCAAGGTGTTTCTGGAGATCATCGTTCGCAATCTAGGTGACGATGATGCGTCGAACATCGCCATCCGCGTTTGCGGCGATCGCACCTCCGAGCAGGTTGAGAGCAGTGGATGCAGCCTCTCGCAATCTGTCGCTGACGCAAGGATTGCGTTCATCCCGGCATTCTCTAGCGGCCGACCCGGGGAGCATGCGCTGACCGTCTCGTTCCCGTCTGATGCCGCTCGATTGGTGACCATCATGCTCGACCCTGATGACGAACTGGTCGAATCAGATGAGCAGAACAACATCCGCTCGCTCGAACTGGGACACGCCACCGATGGCGACGACCAGTTTGGAGATAAGTTGGGCCAGTTAGTCATGGATTACGGCCTGACAACGCTGCTCGTCATGCTGTGGATGATGATCATGATCATCGGGCTGACCTCGTGGCGCAGGCGCTCTCGGGACCGGGCCCGGCACGACTCGGGTCAATGGTCGGATACGGGCTCCTTGAGCACCGGCCAACCAACTGAGTCATCGAAGAAGTCACTCAAGGAGCGGCTGGGCCTTGCTGGTAAGTCACCAACTGACGATGGGCCGCCAATGGCCACCATCCATGCGATTGAGGCGCCGCGGCTTGGTGAGCGCCCCTCTGCTGACGTGGATATCAGCGATCTGGACCTCCGGGGCGCCGACGATGCAGCGTCCACTTCAGCCCCCAGTGGTGCTTTCGAGCCATTGGATACCGGTGGTCACGACCCTTCGCCACCCAAGAAGACGGATTCGCCGAGCCAGCCCGAGAAGAAGGGCGACCTCGACAGGACGATTGGCGACCTCATCGACGACCTGCTCTAGAGATCACCTGACCGGCTGCAGGCGAAGCGGCAAAGCGTAGAGCAGTGTCGCGCCTGTTGATGGAGGCGAAGGTGGATCGTCACTGGCTTCGCGGTGACCCAGCGTGGTGGCCGCTTAGCCGCGATGCCAACGATGCCGATGAGCTCGCCCCCGAAGAACGTCCTCACGAGACGGCTGCGCCGTCGGCATGGATTGGATGGAAGCGGCTGCGCTTGCGCCCGGGCCTCCCGCGCCTCGTGTTCCCAGCATCGTGGTCGATTGGTCTGCTGGCGATGAGCACCCTGCCGCTAGTATTCCCCGACAACACCCCTGACGACCAGACGGTGTCGCTGGCGTTGTTCCTGCTGGGTTGGTTGCTGCTCTGGATGACACCGGTGAAGGTCGCCAACTCGCAACCTGACGGCAGACCCGGCCGTGTTCTTCCCTGGCTTCTGTTCGGGGGAGGGAGATCCACGCTAGCGCGGACGTGGGCACTCGCGCTCGCAGGGTCGGCCTTGTTCGTGCTGCACATCCTCGTCGACGTGCGCCTCGGCTGGCTTGCCTACGCGCTGTTCCTGCTGCTGTGGCTGGACCAGTTGCAGCGGATTGCAGGTCTGCTCGCCCATCCACAGAATCTCTGGGTACTGCCAGTCGTGGCTGGAGAACTCGTCACCGATTCCTTCGGCCCCGGATGGGTGGCTGAACATCCTCGGTTCCGCCGCGGTCCTCTAGCAGTTCGACGACTCGCGGATGGCCGCCGGCTAGAACTGCGCGGACTGACGCGGTCGCGCTGTGACTTCGTCGCCATGCAGTTGCGACATCCGTCGGGACTGCTGCTCGATCCGTTCGTCGACTCCGATTCGGTCCCGAGGTTCAATTGGATGGGGCTTGGGGGTGTGGACATGCGTGCTGAAGGGCTCCAAGCCGAGCTTCTATCTTCTCCGCCGGGGTTACCCGCCACCGTCTGGCCGGCGCGGTTCGTATCACTTGCTGAAGAGGAATGATTGAGAACTCCGGGACCTCGCTGCGAGGGATGCTCGAAGTCCAGCATGAATCCAGCGTCATCCAACTGAGGGTGGATGTGTCGGGGTTCGTGCACTCTTGGATAGAGCGCGGGCGAGAGGCTGACGTCGATGTCGTCTGGCATCCGGCAGGTGACGGCTGGGCCGATCTGCCTGTTGTCGCAGATCTCCACGGTATGTCCCACCCTCAGAAGACGCGGATGCTGCGTCTGCTCGCAAGCCTGAATCACCCCTGGCCGCTGCACGGTTCGTGGTGTGCGCGTGCCATATCAGCCGCCGGTGCCCTCGGTATGCACCCGTTGTCGAACTCGCTGCTGAACGTCTGGATGAACCAGCGCTGGCCCCCCCTTCTCGAGGGACGTGCCCGAAGCCTGCTCAGGATGGTACAACACAGGTTGACGAACACGCTCGTTCGTGAACGGCTTTCACCAGATGGAAGGCTCTGGCTGGGTGATCTTCCTGGAGGGTTGGCTCCCCTCGCCACTCGCCGATGGCTGTGGCTGTGGAAGAGAGAACCTCTCGAGGTCTTGTCAGGAGGTGACCGGTTGGCGCCCGGTATCTGGTTGTGGCAGTTCGATGCACAGGGTCACGGTAGCGTGGTCGAGCGGCGGCCTCCGGACGCGGCAGGCATTTGAACCGGGGGCGGGTCGAGCGGTTCAATGGACATCACCATCATCCTAGGCAGCAAGTCAGACCTTCCTGTCGCGGACAAGTGCAGCGCGTTGCTGGAGGAGTTCGACATCAGCCACGAGGTGCGCGTCGCAAGTGCCCATCGCGCCCCGAAATATCTCGAAGGAGTGGTCGACGCCGCCTTGGAGGACGGCTGTCAAATCTTCGTTGGAATAGCCGGGATGTCCGCCGCCCTTCCCGGTGTGATCGCCTCGATGACGACGCAGCCGGTCATCGGCGTGCCCGTCGGAGGAAAGGTGCCGATGGACTCGTTGCTCTCAGTGGTGCAGATGCCGCCCGGGATGCCGGTCGCAGCCGTGGGTGTGGACCGCGGCGAGAATGCCGCCGTGCTCGCCATCCAGATGCTCTCTCTCTCCGACCCGGACCTCGCCACTCGCATGGGTGAGTGGCGCGAGAAGATGTCACAACGGGTCATCTCGGACGATGAATCACTGTCAGAGGCTTGAGGTGTTCA